>NZ_JBFTZN010000012.1:0-47964 GCF_056406775.1 Allobosea sp. P1_A7 | reverse complement strand
GCCATGGACCCCATGGATCCCTGCGGTCGCCCGGGACGACAATCAGGGACTGTCCCCCGATTTCACTCGTCCGGGGTGTGGGGCGGCCCGTCGCCGTCGTCAAGCGGGGTAAAGAGGTCCCCAAGCGGATCCTCGTCCTCCTGCAGGTCGAGACCATCATCGGGGATTGGCACGGTCAGGTCCTTCGAGAGCCGCCCCTCGATGAAGCCCGAGCCCTTCAGTTCGTCCAGGCCAGGGAGGTCGTCGATGCGGTCGAGCCCGAAATGATCAAGGAAGCCCGGCGTCGTGCCGTAGGTCACAGGCCGGCCCGGCGTCCGACGCCGCCCGCGCAGCCTGACCCACCCGGCTTCGAGCAGGATGTCGAGCGTACCTTTGGCGGTGGCAACGCCCCGGATCTCCTCGATCTCGGCCCGTGTCACCGGTTGATGATAGGCAATGATCGCCAACACCTCGAGCGCCGCCCGCGACAACTTGCGCGGCGGCTCCGCCTCGGCCGCCAGCAGGTAGCCGAGGTCCGGTGCGGTCCGAAACGCCCATTTTCCGGCGACCTGCCGCAGATTGACGCCACGCGTCGCGTAGATGTCTGTGAGTCGGGCAAGGAGCTGCCGTACGGCGACGCCGGACGGCACGGAATGGCTGAGTTCCTCTTCCGAGAGCGGTGCAGCCGATGCGAAGAGCAGCGCCTCGACGATGCGCAGCGACTGGGCGAAGAGCTGCGCCTCGCTCCCCTCGTCATCGTCGATCCGCTCAGGCGCCGCAGACATCGTCACCGAGCCATCATAGCGGCAGGGTCGGCGGCCGCGCCGAGCGCCGCCGGATATAGAGCGGCGTGAAGGCACCATCCTGGCGCAGATCGAGAATTCCCTCGCGCACCATCTCCAGCATGGCAGACAGCGCGGAGGCACGAACGGTCGCGCGCATTTCGCTTTGCGACAGCCCGTGGCTCGCCATGTAGCGGGTCAGGTAGGGGTCGATCGCCGTCCAGTCCGCCGCCTCGCCGACCAGTCGCTGCAGGACCTCCCGCGCCTCGACCAGGGACCAGACCATGCGATGCCCGACGGAGATATGGCTTTGCGCCCGCTTCTGGCGCTGCTGGCCATAGGCCGAGAGCAGATCGTAGAGTTCGGCCTCCCAGACCGGGCGGGCGCCGGCAACGATCGGCTCCGGCGCACCACGGGCGAAGACGTCCTGTCCCAGCCTTTCCCGGGACGCCAGCCGCCGCGCCGCCGCGCGGATCGCCTCGAGCCGGCGCAACCGCAAAGCCAGCGCCGTCGCCAGATCCGCGGCACTCGGCTCCTCGCCCTTCGGTGGTTCGGGCAAAAGCAACCGCGACTTCAGATAGGCGAGCCAGGCCGCCATCACGAGATAGTCAGCGGCAAGCTCAAGCCTGAGCGCTCTCGCCTGCTCGACGAAGGCTAGATACTGCTCGGCAAGCGCCAGGATCGAGATGCGGTGCAGATCGACTTTTTGCCGCCGGGCCAGGTCGAGCAGCAGGTCGAGCGGGCCTTCATAGCCGTCGACATCGACGAGCAGCGCCGGCTCGCCGTCAGTGCGCGCCGGCCTGGCCTCGTCCTCGAACGGCAGTTCGGCGTCCATTCCCGCCGCGTCCCCAAGCTGTCACCCCTGAGAACGCAGGTTCCGACTATCGGCCGCCCAACGCAAGGGCGCTGGTCAACTGGGCGCGCGCAGCCTCCACATCGAGCGGTTCGGGCTCATGCCGGATCCGGGCGAGCGCCATCGCGGCGCGGCGGGCCCGTGCCCCCGTCATGTCCGGCACAGCGCCGGCAACGGCGATCATCTCCTCCATGATGCCGTGGCAATGCAACACGATGTCGACCCCGGCGCGGATCGCCGCCCGCGACTTCTCGGCGAAGCTGCCTGAGAGCGCCTTCATCGAGATGTCGTCGGTCATGATCAGGCCGTCGAAGCCGAGTTCGCCGCGCATGATCTCTTTGACGACCCGACGCGAAACCGTGGCCGGATGCCCTTGATCGAGTGCCGTGAACACGACATGTGCCGTCATTGCCATCGGCATGTCGGCGAGATGTCGGAACGGCCGGAAATCATGCCCGCGCAGCGCCTCGAGCGAGGCGTCGACGACCGGCAGGTCATGATGGCTGTCGGCCCGCGCCCGGCCGTGGCCGGGCATATGCTTGACCACGGGGATGACCCCGCCCGCCAGGAGTCCCTCCGCCGCCGCGCGGCCGAGGCGCGCGACCATGTCGGGGTCATGGGCATAGGCGCGATTGCCGATCACGTCATGGCTGCCGGAGACCGGCACGTCGAGTACCGGCAGGCAATCGACATCGATGCCGACGGCCTTGAGATCATGCGCCATCAGCCGTGCCGAGAGCCGCACGATCTCGCGCTGTTGCACGGGGTCGTTGATCCCAAGGAAGGCTTGCGCCGGCGGATAGGCCGGCCAGTGTGGCGGCCCCATCCGCTGCACCCTGCCACCCTCTTGGTCGATCAGGATCGGCGCATGCCAGCCCACGGCCTCCCGCATTTGCGCGGTCAGCGCCGCGGTCTGTCCCGGA
This sequence comes from Allobosea sp. P1_A7, assembly GCF_056406775.1. Taxonomy (NCBI): domain Bacteria; kingdom Pseudomonadati; phylum Pseudomonadota; class Alphaproteobacteria; order Hyphomicrobiales; family Alloboseaceae; genus Allobosea; species Allobosea sp. P1_A7. The sequence goes on along the minus strand of NZ_JBFTZN010000012.1, from coordinate 45,427 downwards.
GTCTGGGTGTTGCGTTTGAAGACGATAAAGCCCCAGGGCCTGGCATCGCGGAAGAAGGCGCGTTCGTCAGGGGTGAGGCTGGTGCCGAGGCAACCGGCAATGAAGGCGCGGGATTTCATGAAGCAGGCCCGAGGCGGATTGCAAAGCAGCGGAAGCCGTCTTGTCGCATGATTCCCGCTCTGGCGCCTTAGCGGAAGAAGCCCGGGACCAACTGGCCCCGGGCTTCGCTCTCGACCTATTTGGCAGAGCCCAGGAGGCTCAGCACATCGAGGCTCAGCGCATCTGCTGCGCCATGCCGGCGTTGAACGCGTCGAAGGGCAGTTCTGCGACACGGAACCAGAGCTGTTCCTTGCGCCAGTAAGGCAACCACGAATCATAGAAGGTCTTGAAGGCCGGATTGCTGGCCGCAAGCTCGCCATAGAGCGCCTGCGCTTCCTTGAAGGCGGCGACCATCACGTCCTGCGGAAACGGCCTGAGCTCAGCGCCGCTGGCGACGAGGCGCAGCAGGGCGTCGGGATTGCCGTGGTCATATTTCGCGACGCAAAGCGCGTTGGCCTCGGCGCAGGCCGCTTCCACGATCGCCTTGTACGAAGCGGGCAGCGCGTTCCACTTCTCCAGGTTCACGATGAAGCTGACATTGGCGCAGCCCTCCCAGAAGCCGGGATAGTAATAGTACTTGGCGACGCGCTGGAAACCGAGCTTCTCGTCGTCGAGCGGACCTGAGAATTCGGCTGCGTCGATCGTGCCGCGCTCCAGCGCCGGATAGATGTCGCCACCGCCGATCTGCTGCGGCACGACGCCCAGCTTCGCCAGGATCGTGCCACCGAGGCCGGCAATCCGGAACTTCAGGCCCTTCAGATCCTCGATCGTCTTGATCTCCTTGCGGAACCAGCCACCCATCTGCGCGCCGGTATTCCCCGAGGGGATGGTGTGGAGGTTGTAGGTATTCATGAAGGCGCGGCAGAGCTCGAGCCCACCGCCCTGATAGAGCCAGGCATTGTGCTGGCGGGTGTTCAAGCCGAAAGGCAGCGAGGTCTCGAAGGCGAAGGCCGGGTTCTTGCCGATGTAGAAACTCGACAGCGTGCTGCTGCACTCGACGGTACCGTTCTGGACGGCATCGAGCGCCTGCAATGCCGGCACGATCTCACCCGGCGCGAAGACCTGGATCTGGAACTGGTTGTCCGTCGCTTCCGCGACGCGCTTGGCGATCTGCGTGCTGATGCCGAACAACGTGTCGAGGCTCTTCGGGTAGCTCGAGGTCAGGCGCCAGCTGACCTTCGGCTGGGCCTGCGCGATGGCCGGCGCAGCGATGGTCACGCCACCGGCTGCGACTCCGGCGCCTGAGGCCTTGACGAAAGTACGGCGATCCATGGATGTCCTCCTGAGTTCGGTGTCATCGTTTCAGGGCATGCCCTACCCGGATTCGACGCGTGCGTCTTTGACCGCGATCCCGGACGCCCAGCCCCTGCCAACACAGCACGACATAACACCGCCACCTGTCCGCGACACACGGCAAAGGAAAACCGCCGGTGGCAGAAGCCACCGGCGGTCTGATCATCTCGAAGTTGGCAATCAGTTCTTGGCGATGAAGCACTGGCCGCCGGCAGCCTGAAGCTGCGTGCACATCGTTGCCGCATCCTCGCGGGAATACGGCCCGATGCGCAGGCGATAGACGGTCTTTCCGCCAGCGAGATCCGTCTTCTTGACGATCGGCGACTGGCCGCCGAGCTGGCCAGGATATTTGCGCTGCAGGGCCGCGAATGCGGCGCGTGCCTCCGCTTCGCTGCCGGGAGCAGCGAGCTGCACGGCAAAGTCGCCGGTGCCGCTACGGATCGCGGCGGTCGCCGGAGCAGGCGTCGCAGCGGGGGCCGGTGTCGGAGCAGCACTTGCAACACGCACCGGCGCGGCCGGGGTGGTCGCCGGCGCAGGTGTCGCGACGCGCTCCTGAGCCTTCGGAACTTCAGGCGCCACGGCCGGCGTCGCAGCCGTACGCGGCCGCGGCGGATTGGTGCTTGCGGTCGAGGATGGATTGAGCGGCAGGTTCCCGCCGAGCCTGGTCGGCGCTGCGCCGGTCGCGAGCCCTGACGCGCCGTTGCTATAGGCCGCGCTCGCGCCGGGCGGAGGCGCCGGCGTGCCATCGGGACGGATCGAGACGGTACGCACCCGGCGCGGCTCGCCGAGGCCTGGTACGCTGGACGTTGCGATCAGACCAGCTTCGGCCGGCGAGACGGAGCCGCGCTCAGGAGCCGCCGGAGCCTGGGCCAGCGGATTGCCATTGGCGCCTGCCTGCGGCGTCGAGCCGAGTCCCGGCATGACCATCCGGCCCGGCATCGTGCGTGCCGCCTGCTGGATATCGACCGGCTGCTCCTCGCGGCTGACGACCTTGGTCGGGTTCGACGGGCTGTCCCCAGCACGCTCGTAAATCTGCTTGTTCTGATTCGGAATCTCGGCGCCGCCGGGATTGGTCGGCGCAACCTTGCTCGGGCCGCCATCGGCCGCGATGACCGGCGGCTGGCCGTCGCTCGTCACGGACGGACCGCGCAGGCCCATGTAGCCGCCGACGCCAATCACTGCGACGGCAATCGCGGCAGCGGCAGCCCAAAGGCCCTTGCGCGAGCGCCGCGGCGGCAAATCCTGATAATCATCTTCGGCCATCAGTGGCGGCTCGGGATAGTCCGCCTGCGTGTCGTGGCCGTAATCCTGATATTGCGCGTTGCCACGCTCCTCGTCGAGGTCACGCGCATCATGCGCGGCAGGCCGGGCGGGCTCCGACCGTGCAGCGCGATAGGGCTCCGGCTGTTCGACCGGCGTCGGAACATAGACCGCAGCCTGCCGGACCGGTTCGGCGGCAGGTGCCGGGCGGGCGATATCCCCGCGGCGAAGCAGCGCCTCGAACTCGTCGAGTGCCCCCAGCATATCGGCCGGCGGCTGTGCATTGTTGGCGGCAACAGGCTGCTGAGCCGGTGCCTGGGCAAAAGAAGGCTCCTGGCGCTGCCGGGCGCCCGGCCAGGCTGCAGCGGCGGCCGCTTGCTGCTGCACCGGAGCGGCAGCGGCCCGCGGCGAGAAGAGTTCCTTCAGGGGGTCATCCTGACCGACGATTCGGGTCAGCTCGACAAGCGGGTCGACAGACGCCCCTGCCTTTGGAGGCTGAGCCGCGCCGCGCAGCTGACGCTCGAGGTCATCGAGGTCGAGGGCGAAACGGTTCCTAGCTGGCTCACTCATGGTATGATCCATTCCAGCGCTGTCGGCGCCCGAATGGAACGCCGAACTCTACGCAAGGTCAATCTGACCGACTTTGCGCGCCGCCGGCGATCCTGGCCGTCAACGCATTTCTTCCGGCGCCGCAACCCCGACGACAGCCAGACCGGAGGCAAGGACGCTGCGCACCGCGTGCACGAACGCCAGTCTTGCTACCGTGGATTCTCGATCAGTTTGATTAACGAACCGTAATTGCGGCGAGTCTTTGCCCTTGTTCCAGAGCGAGTGGAACGCGCTCGCCAGCTCATGGACGAAGAATGCCACGCGATGCGGCTCATGTGCGCTGGCCGCTGCATCGATCATTCTTGGATAGGCAGCGATCATCTTGATGATGCCGATCTCCGCCTCGTCGGTCAGGCGCGACAGGTCCGCCTGCGCCAGCACCCCGGGCGACAGATCGATGCCGGGGAACGCTTCGCGCGCCTGCCGGAAGATCGAAGCGCAGCGTGCATGGGCATATTGGACGTAGAAGACGGGATTGTCCTTCGACTGCTCGACGACCTTGGCGAGATCGAAATCGAGCGTCGCGTCGTTCTTGCGGAAGATCATCATGAAGCGCACCGCATCGCGGCCGACYTCGTCGATGACTTCGCGCAGCGTCACGAAATCCCCGGAGCGCTTCGACATGCGCACCTGCTCGCCATTGCGCAGCAGCCGCACGAGCTGGCAGAGCTTGACGTCGAGCGAGCCCTCGCCATGCGTCACCGCTTTCACCGCAGCCGACATGCGCTTGACATAGCCGCCATGATCAGCGCCCCAGACATCGATCATCTCGGCGAAGCCGCGAACGAATTTCGACCGGTGATAGGCGATGTCATTGGCGAAATAGGTGTAGCTGCCGTCCGACTTGAGCAGCGGCCGGTCGACATCGTCGCCGAACAGCGTGGCCCGGAACAGGGTCTGCTCGCGGTCTTCCCAGTCCTCGTCCTTCTGCCCCTTGGGTGGCGGAAGCCTGCCTTCATAGATCAGGTCGCGCGAGCGCAGGTCCTCGATCGTCTCGCGCACGGCATCGATATTGCCGTCGACCGCCTGAAGCGAGCGCTCCGAGAAGAAGACGTCGTGAACGACCCCGAGTGCAGCGAGATCGTCCCGGATCATCGCCATCATGCCATCGATCGCGGCAGCGCGCACCGCCACCAGCCATTCGGACTCGTGCTTGCCCCGCAGGCTCTCGCCATAGGTCTTGGCCAGGCTCTCGCCGACCGACTTGAGATAGTCGCCGGGGTAGAGTCCCTCCGGGATCGCCCCGATCTCCTCGCCCAGCGCCTCGCGGTAGCGCAGGAAAGCGGAGCGGGCGAGTACATCGACCTGCGCGCCGGCATCGTTGATATAGTACTCGCGGCTGACCGCGTGGCCGGCAAAGGCGAGCAGGCTCGACAAGGCATCGCCGAAGACAGCGCCGCGCCCGTGGCCGACATGCATAGGCCCGGTCGGATTGGCCGAGACATATTCCACATTGATCTTCGGATCGGGCCGGAGCGCACCGCGGCCGTGATCCAGTCCGGCCTCGATCGCGGATTTCAGAATCCCCGTGAAGACGGCCGGCTGCAGCGTCAGGTTGATGAAGCCCGGCCMCGCGATCTCGGCCTTCGCCACGTCCGGATCACGCGCGAGCTCATCAACCAGCAAGGCTGCCAGAGCGCGTGGGTTGGTGCCGGCCTCCTTGGCGAGCACCATCGCGGCATTGATCGCAAGATCGCCATGGGCCGGGTCCCGCGTCGGCTCGACGACGACACGGGCGAAGGACAGCCCGGTCGGGATGGCGCCGCGATCTGCAAGCAGGGTCAGGGCGCTGTTGATGCGCGCGGAAAAGGTCTCGAACAGGTTCATTGCGACCGCAAGAATACGAAAACTGGAAGGAAGAAGTGCCCGGGCCTATCGCAGCGACGGGGTCGCGTCAAACAGGCGGCGATGCTCGTCGAGCGCGTACCAGTCGGTCATACCGGCAATATAGTCGGCAATCCGGCGGGCCTTGCGGGGCTCGTCGAGCTCCGTCATCCCAGCCGCCCAGTCGGGCGGCATCGCCTGCGGCGCCGCAGCAAAGCGCGTGAAAAGGTCGCGCACCACGTCGGCTGCCTGCTGGCGAATGACCCCGACCCGTGGGTGCCGGTACATGTTGGGATAAAGGAAGGCCTTGATCTGGCGATCGGCCGTCGTGATCGTCTCCGAGAAGGCGACAACCGGCGCTCCCGCCCGGCGGATCGCATCGGCATCAGTTGGCGCCAGCGCGGCAATGAGCTCCTCGGAGCGCCCGATCACATCCTCGACGAAGCGCGTGATCACCCGGCGCACCAGCTCGTTCGTGGCGCGGGATGTCTCGAGGCCAGGATGCAACCGCTCGATCTCGTCGAGCAGATCCGCCAGGAACGGCACGACGCGAAGCTCCGCATGCCCGAACAGCCCTGCCCGCAAGCCATCATCGATGTCATGGGCGTTGTAGGCGATGTCGTCGGCGAGCGCGGCGACCTGCGCCTCCGCAGAGGCATGGCTGTCGAGCCAGAGATCCTGCCGCTCCTGATACTCGACGATCGCCGCTGGGACACCAGTCTTCGCATAGCGGGCAGTCGGCACGCCGTCGGGGCCGATCAGCGGGCCGTTATGCTTGACCAGCCCTTCCAGCATCTCCCAGCTGAGGTTGAGCCCGTCGAAACCGGCATAGCGATGTTCGAGCCGGGTCACGATTCGCAGCGTCTGGGCGTTGTGGTCGAAACCACCGAACTTGTGCATGCAGGCATCGAGGGCATCCTCACCGGTATGCCCGAACGGTGTGTGGCCAAGGTCATGCGCCAGCGCCAGAGCCTCGGCCAGATCCTCGTCGAGGCCGAGCGCCCGGGCGAGTGCGCGCGCGATCTGCGCCACCTCGATCGTATGCGTCAGGCGGGTACGGTAATGATCTCCCTCATGCGAAACAAAGACTTGCGTCTTGTGCTTCAAACGGCGGAAGGCTGTGGAATGAATGATCCGGTCGCGATCGCGCTGGAAATGGCTGCGCGTCGGTGACGCCGGCTCCGCGATCAGGCGGCCGCGGCTCTGGCTCGAACGACAGGCATAGGCCGCGCGCCAGCGGTCGCCGGGCTCGCGGTCGGATGAAGGGCTCTGTGGCTGCGGCATGGCGGACCTATCGACGCCCCCTGCTTGTACAGGCGCTGCGGCGCAATTACCTTTGCAGACAACAAAGGTGCAAGGAGCATCTGCCTATGACGACCGATCTTCAGGTCAATCCGCGTGGCATCGCCGTCACCGGCAAGGCCGCGAATCGCATTCTCGCGGTGATGGCGAAGGAGCCGCCCGGCTCGATGCTGCGCGTCAGCGTCGCCGGTGGCGGCTGCTCGGGCTTCCAGTACATCTTCGATGTCGACCACGAAAAAGCGCCGGGCGACCTCGTGATCGAGCGCGACGGCGCAACCGTCCTGATCGACGAAACCTCGCTGGACCTGCTCGAAGGCTGCACGATCGATTTCGTCGATGATCTTGTCGGCCAGTCCTTCAAGATCACCAATCCGAACGCGACCAGCTCCTGCGGCTGTGGGACGTCGTTTGCGCTCTAGCGGGTCGGCAATGGGCAGCAGGGCCTGATGACGGGCCGTGCCTGACGCCATTCTCCCGAAGCAGCTGACGATTCTCGGCGAAACGCGCAGATCACCTCGGGCGCGAGAGGCGAGTTCATGGCCGCCGCTGTCCGACGCCGGGCGCTCGGCGCCCACAAAAAGGAAAAGGCGCCCTGACGGCGCCTCTTCCTTGGTCTGCGATCTGATTGTCGGCGCTCAGTGCGAGCTGATCGCGCCGCCCTGCTCCAGCCTGATCTCGGCCGCCATCAGGCCCTTCGGTCCAGGTCCGTAGCGCACCAGCACCGTCTGGCCGGGGATGAGCTCCACGATGCCGTAGCGGCGCAAGGTTTCCATATGGACGAAGATGTCCGGAGCGCCCTCGCCCTTCGAGACGAAACCGAAGCCGCGCAGGCGATTGAACCACTTCACCACCATGCGCTCGAGCCCGCTCGTCGGAGCAACCGAGACATTGGTGCGTGCCAGCGGCATCTCCGCCGGATGGCGCCCGGCCGAGGTATCGATCGACATCACGCGCACCGCCTGACGTCCGCGCGCCTTCGCGATCGCTTCCAGAACGATGCGGGCCCCTTCGGCGATGGCGTTGAAGCCATCGCGCTTCAGGATGGTGACATGGACGAGCACGTCGGCACCGCCATCCTCAGGAACCACGAAACCGTAGCCCTTGCTGACATCGAACCACTTGACGTAGCCCACGACCTCGACGCTTGCGTCGTGATCGAAGCCTTCGCCTCCGTCCAGCCGCATGATGCGGTTGAGTGATTGAATCGGACCGACCGGTGGCCGCCCGCTCTCACCGAACTCGTCGGACATGTCCCGCTCATCTCCGCGCGAACTGTTTGATTCGTGCCGATACGATACCATCGGTTCGAAGGCGCGATACAGCCGGCTTGGCGTCATCCACATCATCGCGATGGACACCGCGGCAGATTGGCAACGCTTTTGGCGCGCTCAGCCTGCCAGCCGGCCAAGCGCGGGGCCGATCTCGGCCCGCACCACGAGATCGGCGATCGCGTCGGGCTCCGTCGGTTCGCGATTGATGATCACGAGCTTCGCTCCATTGCGCTTGGCGATCGCCGGAAACGTCGCAGCCGGAAACACCACCAGCGACGAGCCCGCGACGAGGAAGAGATCCGCCCGCATGGTCAGCGCATGCGCCCGTCGCATCGCCGCTTCCGGCATGGCCTGGCCGAACGAGATCGTCGCGGACTTCACGATGCCGCTGCAGATGATGCAGCGCGGCGGCTCTCCGCTTGCCTCGAAGACCGGGCGGATCGCGGCCAGTTCATGCCGCCAGCCGCAGGTCAGGCAGGTGGCATAGGTGCCGTTGCCGTGCAGTTCGATGATCCTGTCCTCGGGGATGCCGGAATCCTGATGCAGCCCGTCGATATTCTGCGTGATCACTCCGGGAGAGCGCCCCTGGGCCACCAGATTAGCAAGTGCCTTATGGCCGCGATTGGGCATCGCACCGGCAAAATGGTCATCCATCGCGAACTTGCGGCGCCAGGCTTCGACGCGCGCCTCGCGGCTGGCGACGAAAGCGTCGAACGGGATCGGTCTGTGGATCATCCAGGGCGAGCCGGGCGACCGGAAATCCGGCACGCCGGATTCGGTCGAGATCCCGGCTCCGGTGAAACTGACGATCACGGCAGCGCGGTCGAGCAGCACGTGGAGTTCGTCGATCGCGTCGTTGGTCTCGTCCTGCATGGGCCCACTCGTCCGCCTTTGCCGCTGCCTATATGAGCGCTGCCCCGTGCTGCGGCCAAGCCGATTGACGCGGAGCCGGACGCGCCTCAAAGCTGCCGTCATGCTCCAGACTGTCCGCCCCACGCTGAACCCCGACCTTCTCGACACCGGCACGCCGCCGATCCCGCAGGCGCAGGGTTGGGCTCGTTCCTATGACGGCCGCTCCGGCCCGCTGATCGATCTTTCGCAGGCTGTGCCAGGCTCGCCACCACCCGCGTCCCTGCTGCAGCGCCTTGGCGAGGCCGCCGCCCTGCCCGATCTGACACGCTACGGCGCGATCACCGGCGATCTTTCGCTGCGTGAAGCCTATGCCGCCGAGATCGGCAGGATCTATGGCACTCCATTTGCGTCGACCGAGATCGCCATCACCTCCGGCTGCAATCAGGCCTATGTCGTGACCATGATGGCGCTCGCCCGGGCAGGCGACAATGTGCTGCTGCCGACGCCCTGGTACTTCAATCACGAGATGACGCTGACAATGCTCGGCGTCGAAGCGCGCCCGCTCCCCTGCGATCCGGCTTGCGGCTTCGTTCCGGATGCCGAGCAGGCGGAAAGCCTGATCGATGCAAAGACCCGCGCGATCGTGCTGGTGACGCCCAACAATCCGACCGGCTCGGTCTATCCGCCCGAGACCATTGCGGCCTTTGCCGCGCTCTGCGCGAGGCGCGGAATCTGGCTCGTCATTGACGAGACTTATCGCGACTTCCTGCCGGACGGAGTGAAGGCGCCGCATGAGATCTTCGCCACAAGCGGCTGGCGGGATTCCGTGATCGGCCTCTACAGCTTCTCAAAGGCCTATGCCGTGCCAGGCTGGCGCCTTGGCGCCATCACCGCCGGAGAGGCGGTCGTAGAGCAGATCGGCAAGGTGCTGGACTGCGTCCAGATCAGCCCCGTGCGGGCCGGCCAGCAGGCGGTTGCCTGGGGCATCGACGGCATTCGCGACTGGCGCGAGACCAACCGTGCCGAGATCAATGCACGGGCCGGCGCCTTCCGTGCCGCGATGGCGCCGCTGAACGGCTGGCAGGTGCTCGCAGCCGGGGCCTATTTCGCCTATGTCGCGCATCCATTCGCAGACGTGCCCGCGGCAGAGGTGGTGCGGGCCCTGGTCGGGGAGCGTGGCGTGCTCGCCCTGCCCGGCCCCTATTTCGGCCCCGGGCAGGAACAGCATCTGCGCATCGCCATCGCCAATGTCGGCAAGGAACGGATCAGCGAGATCGGCGAACGGCTCTCGGGCTTTACGCTCTGAATGAAACTCGGGGTCATCCCGGGTGGCCGATGGGCGACCGGGACGACCATTGGCCAGAACCTTACCGAAGCAGGGCGGCGTAGCGCTCGCGATAGGCGTAGACCAGCAGACCGCCACTGACGATCAGGATGAGTGCGACCGGCAGGCCCTGCGGATTGATGGTGAGGTGGAACAGCACGATCACGGCCATCACCGGCGCAATCAATGCGAGCCCCAGGGCCGGCACGATATTGAGAAGCAGGCTGAGCGCCCCGACAAGATTGACGCTTTTCAGAAAGGGCCAGAAGAAGCCGGAATTCTGCAGAGCGAGCTCGAATTCCATGCCCTTCGGCGAAGTCGGCGGATGGATCAGATGGCTCCCCGTCGCCAGGAACCAGAAACCGTCGACTGCGCTGACCAGGAAGATCAGGCCGAGCAAAAGCCGCGGCACGGTGACAAGCAGAATGTGCTTCATGAGAGCGCCCCCAGCGCTTTCGTCTTGGACAGCGCGGCCGATGGAACCGCGCTCCCCTCCTGTCAAACGACTGCGATCACATCGTTGCGCCGATCTGCCAGGGCACGAACTCGGCATCGCCATAGCCGAGCTGCTCGGATTTGGAGCGCTCGCCGGACGCAACGCGCAGCAGCGTCTCGAAAATCTCGCGGCCCTTCTCCTCCAGCGTCACGCCATCGAGGATGTCCCCGCAATTGATATCCATGTCGTCGATCATCTTCTCGTAGATCGGCGTATTGGTGGCGAGCTTGACCGAAGGTGTCGGCTTGCAGCCATAGGCCGAGCCACGCCCGGTAGTGAAGGCGAGGATATTGGCGCCTCCCGCGACCTGCCCCGTCGCCGCGACCGGGTCGTAGCCAGGCGTGTCCATGTAGACAAAGCCCTTCGATTTCACCGGCTCGGCATAGTGATAGACGGCCGCCAGCGTCTTGGTGCCGCCCTTCGCCGCCGCACCCAGCGACTTCTCCAGGATCGTGGTGAGCCCGCCCGCCTTGTTACCCGGCGAGGGGTTGTTGTTCATGCTCATGCGGGCGCGCTCGGTATACTCCTCCCACCACTTGATCACGCCGACGAGCTTCTCGCCGACCTCGCGCGTTGCAGCGCGGCGGGTGAGCAGGTGCTCGGCTCCGTAGATTTCGGGCGTCTCGGACAGGATCGCCGTGCCGCCATGCTCGACCAGGATGTCGACGGCAGCGCCCAGCGCCGGATTGGCCGTGATGCCGGAATAGCCATCGGAACCGCCGCATTGCAGGGCAAGCGTCAGCTCCGAGGCGGGTACCGTCTCGCGCACGGCGCGGTTGGCGATCGGCAGCATCACCTTCAGCGCCTCGATGCCGGCGGCGACGCTCTTCCTGGTGCCGCCCGTCTCCTGAATCGTCATGGTGCGGAAGATGTCGCTCTCCTCGACGCCATAGGCTTCCTTCATGCGCTTGATCTGAAACCCTTCACAGCCGAGGCCGACGACCAGCACCGCCGCCATGTTGGGGTTGCAGGCATAGCCCCAGGTCGTGCGCTTCAGGACCTCGAAGCTCTCGCCATTGTAGTCGATGCCACAGCCGGTGCCGTGGGTCAGCGCGATGACTCCGTCGACATTGGGGTAATCGGCCAGAATGCCCGAGCGCTTGATCTCCTCGGCCATGAAGCGCGCGACCGAGGCCGAGCAGTTCACCGAAGTGAGGATGCCGACATAGTTGCGCGTGCCGGCCCCACCGCCCTTGCGGCGAAACCCCTCGARCGTCGCCTGCTGCTCGACCGGCAGCACGAATTCAGGCTTCGCCTCGGCGCAGAAATCATAGTCGCGTTCGAAGGCGTGGAAGCCGGTATTATGCTCGTGCACCCATTCGCCAGGCGGGATGTCGACCGTGGCAAAGCCGATGATCTGGCCGAATTTGCGGATCGGCTCGTCCCTGGCAATTGGGGCCAGTGCGACCTTGTGGCCGCGCGGAATGCGTTTCAGGGCGACGACACCCGCTGCGGTGACGCCTGCATCGATCGGGTCGACCGCGACCGCGACATTGTCGGCGGCATTGAGCTTCAGCGTACGCGGCGGCAAGACCTTGTCGAGCATGAGAGGAACCGTCTGCTTGGGGGTGGCGACCCAGGGCCGCGCTCTTCCAAGACATGCGCCTGTCCTGCGCTTTTTTCAATCGGTTGAAAGTAAGCCCGGCCTTGCATGCGACGCCGGATCGTCAGGCCGGCCTATCGCTCGACCGAAACACTGAGCTGCATGGTCGGGTGGATGCCGCAATAGAGCTCATATATGCCGGCCCGCGTGAACGGGATCGTCACCGACTGACCGGGCTCCTGCGCTCCGGAGTTGAACGGCTTGGGACCGGTGTCCAGCCGCACATTATGGGTACGGACATCGTCATTGTTGATCGTCAGGCTCTGGCCGGCATGCAGCCTAACGGACGAGGGCTGGAACATCTTGTTCTTCTGCGAGATCGTCGTGCCCAGGTCCGCAACCGCCAGCGCAGCAGGCCGGGCAGCGCTGAGGGCAGAAACCGGTGCGGGCGGATTTTCGCTCGACAGCGTCGCCAGGAAGGCCAACAGCGCGGCGCGCTCCTCCGACGTCAACCCGATCGGCTTGATGTCCGGCGAGAGGCTCGGCCGCTGCACGACGCCGTGCTCATAGTGATCGAGCACGGCATCCAGCGTCGGCAGCGAGCCGTCATGCATATAGGGCGTGGTCCAGGCCAGCTCCCGCAGCGACGGCGTCTGGAACGCATGATCGGCTGCTCTCAGATCGATAATCTTGCCGCGCCCGAGATCGCTCCCCGGCAGACCGACATCGTGAAAGGCACGATCGGTGAAAGCCCAGCCGGAGTGGCAATTGCTGCAGCCGGCCCAGCCGGTGAAGAGCGCAAAGCCCCCTGTTCTTCGCTGGTGAGGGCGGTCTCGTCGCCTTCGACCCAGGCATCGAAGCGGGTCGGCGGCGAGACCAGGCTTCGGACATAGGTCGCGAGCGAGGCGCTGATCTGGTCAGGCCCGATGCTCCGGCTACCGGGAAACGCGCTCGCGAAGGCCTTGCGATAGTCTGGCCTGCGCGAGAGCTTGACGGCGATATGCGGCAACGTCTCGGCCATCTCGAGCGGGCTCTCGATCGGGCCGTGCACCTGCTCCTCGATCGTGCGCGCCCGCCCATCCCAGAAGAAGGCTGCGCCCCAGGCGAGGTTCCACAGATGCGGTGTATGACGTGCCAGCGGCACCAGTGCCACGCCCTTCCCGATCGCAACGCCGTCGGTGAAGCCGAGCGCCGGGTCATGGCATGTCGCGCATGAGACCGTGCGGTTCGAGGACAAGGCCGGATCGCCGAACAGGCGCCGCCCGAGCTCAAGCTTGGCGGGGTTGAGCGGGTTCGAGGCACGGAACGGCACGGCGCTGGGACGTCGATAGCTCGCGCGCGCAGCGGTCAGCCCTGCACCCGTTGCGGATTGGGCGGGCTCCACCGCCTGCGAGCCACCGATCAGCGCGAGCGCGGCAGTGGTCGCGCCGGCGAGAAAGGCGTTCAAAAGGGAGGCCGACAGGGCCATCGCCGTGCCTCAGCGCAGGAAATTCCCAGCCTGGAGCTCAACCCGAGCGATATCGCCGCGCACGGCGCTGGTATCCTTGACCGGCTTCTTCGGTGCGACCGCCGTCGGCCACGCCTTCTTGAGTTCGGCAAGCGCAGCCTGCAATTACTTGAAGGCAGTCGCGTCCTTGGCGGCAAGCTCGCCGGCAACCGCATCGATCATCGCAGCCGAATGCCAGACGAAGCCGCGCGAGTCCTGATACTCGACCGCCTTGGCGATACGGCCCTTCTCGATGGCGTTGCCATATTCGTCGGCGGCGACCTTCAGGGTCTCGAGCGCTGTCTCGACCGAGAAGCGCGGCCAGTTCTTCTCGGCCTCACGGAGCCCGGCATCGGCCTCGGCGAGGCGCTCCTGCACCAGCTTCAGCGCGCCGTCATAGGCATCCTTCTTCCTGGCCTTGACGGTTTGCGCCAGCGCCTTCAGCGCGGCCTCGAAGGGACGGACCTTGTAGGTTGCGAGATCGTTCTTGATGCCACCATAGATTTCTTCAGCCGGGTGCAGGAAGTGCGGCAGCGCCCCACCGAAGCGCCCATCCTTGACCAGTTCGTCGCCAACCAGGAGGTGGCCCCGGATCAGGGCGATCGAACGTGCAAATTTGAGGTTGGGCGCCAGCGCGTCGGCTTTGCCGCCTTCGCCCCCCTCTCCACCTTCGCCGCCCGGCCCCTTGGCCGGCGTTGCCTTCACTGGAGCGCCATGAGCGTGCTGGGCAATGTCGAAGGAGCCGCTCGCATGCAGGGCCGGAGCAGCGGAGGTCTCTGCGAAACCGGCCGCCGCCACGCCTGCTCCCGCAGCGATCACCGTACCGAGACCGATCCACAGCTTGCTCGAAGTCTTCATCATGTCATCCCGGGTTGGCCGACAGGCGGCGCTGCCACGCAGGGCCTGGCAGACATCCCACGTAAGAACACGACCTCTCGAATGAACCCGAAAGCTGACATCGTCAAGCAACCGCATCGCCTAGAAGTACGATTACATTGATTCTAAACTAGACATCAAGGTAATCACCCTAGTAATCCCTTGATGCCAGCTATTTTCTGCCCCGGCGCAAACTGTAGATGCGGCCTTCAGCGAGCGAGAATCTCCATGATCCTGCCGATCGGCAACATCCTGACACAAGCCGAGATCGAAGATGCCCGTGCCGCGTTGGCCTCGCTGCGCTTCGAGGATGGTGGCAGGACCGCGGGCTGGAATGCGAAACTGGTCAAGAACAACCGGCAGGCGGCTCCGGGTGCGCGCGCCGATGCGCTCAAGACTCTCCTCGCGGAGCGCATTCTCGCCAATGAGGTCTTCGCGGCCGCCGTCCGCCCCAAGGCCCTGACGCCGCTGCTCTTCAGCCGCTACGAGCCCGGCCATGCCTATGGCAGCCATGTCGACGACGCCCTGATGGGCGGCATGCGCACCGACGTCTCGTTCACCCTCTTCCTGGCCGACCCCGCGACTTATGAAGGCGGCGAACTGGTGATCGAGACCACGTCGGGCGACGAGGCGATCAAGCTCCCGGCCGGTTCGCTCATCGCCTATCCCTCGACCACGCTGCACCATGTCGCGCCCGTGACCAAGGGCGAACGGATTGCTGCCGTCGGCTGGGCTCGCAGCTTCATCCGCGACGCAAGCCAGCGCGAGATCCTGTTCGATCTCGACCGGGCCCGTCGCGCACTGTTCGGCCGCGAGGGCAAGACGCCCGAGTTCGACCTGATCTCCAAATCGGTCGCGAACCTCACCCGGATGTGGGCGCAGGACTGACTAGATCATTGGACCGGATATCGTATCCAGTCCAATGATCTAACCCTTTGTTTTGCATCGACTTTCCCGAAAGCCGCAATCCACTTTTCGGGCCGATGCCTTAGCGGGTGCCAGCACCCGGAGTTCCCGTCGCCGCCAGGCCGGCAAGCGTCTCGTCGACGATCGCATCCTTGGCCAGTGCCACCGACACGACCAGCGGGTGCTCATCCGCCCCGGGCTCTTCCAGCGCCGCGAACTGGCTGTCGAGCAGCGCCGGCGGCATGAAATGGTGCTGGCGCGCCGCCATGCGCTGGCCGATCAGCTCCCGCGAGCCCTTGAGATAGACCAGCGCGACATCCGGCCGGTCACCGATGATGACGCGGCGATAGGCACGTTTCAGTGCGGAACAGGTGACGATTCCGTTCTTGCCGGTCGCGCGCAGCTCGTCGATCCAGGCCGCGATCGCCGCCAGCCAGGGCTTGCGGTCCTCATCGTTCAACGGCGTACCGCTCGACATCTTGGCGACGTTCTCGGGCGGGTGGAAGGAATCCGCATCACGAAACGGCCAGCCCAACCGCTCGGCCAGACGCTCGCCGAGCGAGGTCTTGCCGGAGCTGGCGACGCCCATGACGACGATGACGGCCGGCATCTGCCCATGCGGGAAAGCGCTCATGACGCTCACGGCTTCTTCGGCTCGACATGCCCGCCGAACCCGGCGCGCATCGCCGAGAGCACCTTCTCGGCGAAGGTGTGGTCCTTGCGCGACCGGAAGCGGGTGTAGAGCGAGGAGGTCAGCACCTCGGCCGGCGTCGCGGTCTCCACCGCGGCCTGCACCGTCCAGCGCCCCTCGCCCGAATCCGAGACATGCCCGGTATAGGCAGACAGCTCCTCGTCGGCGGCCAGTGCCTCGGCCGTGAGATCGAGCAGCCAGGAGGTCACGACCGAACCGCGCCGCCAGACTTCGGCAATCTCCGCGACATCGAAATCGAAGCCGTATTCGGGTGGCAGACCGTCCTTGGCCGAGGCATTGCGCAGCAGGTCGAACCCTTCGGCGAAGGCCTGCATCATGCCGTATTCGATGCCGTTATGGACCATCTTGACGAAATGGCCGGCACCGACCGGGCCGCAATGCAGATAGCCCTGCTCGGATGCCGGGTTGCGGCCCTCGCGGTGCCGGCTCTCTGGAATGTCGCCCTTGCCAGGGGCCAGCGCCTTGAAGATCGGCTCCAGACGGTCGAAGCCCGCCTTGTCGCCACCGACCATCAGGCAATAGCCGCGCTCCAGCCCGTGAACGCCGCCGCTGGTGCCGATATCGAGATAGTGCAGCCCCTTCTCTGCGAGCTCCTGCCCGCGCCGGACATCGTCCTTCCAGAAGGCGTTGCCGCCATCGATCAGTGTGTCGCCGGGCTGGACGTGGGCCGCGAGTTCGCTGAGCGTCGCCTCGGTGATCTCGCCGGCCGGGAGCATCACCCAGATCGCCCGCGGTGCCTTCAGCTTCGAGACGAGATCGGCGAGATCGGCGGCAACCACCGCGCCTTCACTTGCCAGCGCCGCGCCGGGCTTGGGATCACGGTCGTAGACCACGCATTCGTGCCCGGCCTTCATCAGCCGGCGGACGATATTGGCTCCCATGCGGCCGAGGCCGATCATTCCAAGCTGCATAGCAAAGGCTCCTGCCGGGGATCCTGAACCGGCTTTGGGAGCGCTTCATGCCTCGTGCAGCGGGTTGGAGCAAGCGGAACCCGGCAGGGGTCAGCCGCGCTGCAGCGCCCGCCAGCGTCCGGGGGGCACGCCATAGGCGCGGCGAAACTGGCGGGTCAGATGGCTCTGGTCGGCAAAGCCGCAGGCCATCGCCACCTCGACGAGCGAGGTGCCGCCGAGCAGGAGCCTGCGCGCCTGCTGAAGCCGGCGCATCACGAGATAGTTATACGGGCTGGTGCCGAAACAGGCGCGAAAATGCCGGGCCAGAGTGAAGCGATCGAGGCCGGCAATGGCTTCGAGTTCGCGGGAGGCCACCACCTCGTCGCGATGGGCGTCGAGATATTGGCGGGCTCGCTCAGCGGCAGGCCGGTCGAGCGCGTGTCCCGTCGGCCGCGCAGCCGATGGATCGAGCGCGAGCAACGCTTCGGCGAGCGGCAGCAGGATATCCTCGGCGGCGATCTCGTCGAGCGGCGCATCAAGATCGCGCAAGGCATGGGCTACCGCGCGAACGAGCCGCGCATCCTGCGAAACTGCGGTCGAGACGAAGGGCAAGGCGCAGCCCTGCGCTCCCAATGCCTCCCGGATCAGTCGCGGCTCGACATAGAGCATGCGGTAGCTGAACCCCTCCGGAATCCCGGCGCGCCCGTTATGGATCTCGTCGGGATGCAGCACGATCGCATGCCCGCTCAGGCTGTCGCACCGGCTGCCGCGATACTCGAAGCTCTGCACCCCGGACAGCGTCTGCCCGAACGCATAGGTGTCATGGCGATGCGGATCATAGGCAAAGCCGCGGAAGAACGCTTCCATCCGCTCGATGCCGTCTATGCCCGAGCCCGTGCGCACCCAGTCGGCGCCCTCCGGCCCGCACGATCGTTCAAGACGAGCCTTCCCGGCTTCGGTTAGCGATTGGGTCATGCGTTACGATACCAAGATCGCCATCGTGGTACGCGAGAATCTCGCTCCCTGGCAAAAACTCAATGTTGCGAGCTTCCTGGCCGGAGGGCTGGTCGGCGCTTCGCCCGAACTCGCGGGCGAAGCCTATCGCGACGGCTCCGGCCGTTTCTACGGCCCTCTGATCCGCCAGCCCGTCCTGATCTTTGCGGCGGCAGGCGAGCAGTTGAAGCAGGTTTTGGAGCGCGCCCGCGCCCGTGGCGTGCGCCCGCATCTCTATACCAGCGAGCTGTTCACGACCGGCAACGACAGCGACAACCGGGCCGCCGTCGCCGCCCTGCCGACCGAAGCGCTCGATCTCGTCGGGCTGGCGCTCCACGCCGAACGCAAGGAAATCGACAAGATCGTCAAGGGCTTGACCCTTCACACCTGAATCAATCTCTGAACCTGTGCTCCGTCGAGCTCGCCCATCGCACCCGACAACACGATCTCGCCGCGATCCATCACGAACATCGTGTCGGCGAGTTCGCGCGCGAAGTCGAAATATTGCTCGACCAGCACGATCGCCATGTCGCCGCGCTGGCGCAGATAGTCGATGGCACGGCCGATATCCTTGATGATCGAGGGCTGGATGCCCTCGGTTGGTTCGTCGAGCACCAGCAGTTTGGGTCGGGTGACCAGCGCCCGCGCGATGGCGAGTTGCTGTTGCTGGCCTCCCGAGAGGTCTCCGCCGCGTCGTCCCAGCATGGACTTGAGCACGGGGAATAGGTCGAACAGGTCATCCGGGATGAAGCGGCTGCGGCGTGGCAACGGCGCGAACCCGGTTTCTAGGTTTTCCTTGACGCTCAGCAGCGGAAAGATCTCGCGCCCCTGGGGCACGAAGCCGATGCCGGCCCGCGCCCGATCCTCGCTGCGCAAGCTCGAGATGTCCTCGCCCGCAAAGCTGATGCGCCCGCCGCTGATCGGCTGCTGGCCGACGATGGCGCGCATCAACGAGGTCTTGCCAACGCCGTTGCGGCCCATGACGCAGGTGACTTTGCCGGGTTCGGCGGCAATCGAAACCCGGCGCAGGGCCTGCGCCGCGCCGTAATGCAGGTCGATGGCTTCGACGTTCAGCATCGTCCGATGTCCAGCCGCTTCGCCTGATCGAACAACCGGTTCCCATGTTTCCCGATCATGCTCACCGCCCCAGATAGACTTCGACGACGCGCTCATTGGCGCTGACCTGATCGAGCGGCCCTTCGGCCAGCACCGCACCTTCGTGCAGCACGGTGACCTTGACGCCGAGTTCGCGGATGAACCCCATGTCATGCTCGACCACGATCACCGAATGGTCCCTGGCAATCTCCTTGAGCAGCACCGCCGTTTCGGCCGTCTCGCCATCGGTCATGCCGGCGGCCGGCTCGTCGACGAGCAACAGCTTCGGGTCCTGAGCCAGGAGCATGCCGATCTCGAGCCACTGCTTTTGCCCGTGCGAGAGTGAACCGGCGAGACGGCTGCGCGCATCCCCCAATTTGATGATGCCGAGAATATTGTCGACGCGCTTCTGGTCGGTTGCCGCCGTCTTCCAGAACAGGGTTCTGGCCACCGTGCGTTGCGATTTCAGCGCCAGCAGGATGTTGTCCTCGATGCTGTGGAAGTCGAACACGGTCGGCTTCTGGAACTTGCGGCCGATGCCGAGATTGGCGATTGCGGCCTCGTCGAGCCTGGTCAGGTCGACCGAGCCGCCAAACATCACCGTCCCCTCGTCCGGCCTGGTCTTGCCGGTGATGATATCCATCATCGTCGTCTTGCCGGCGCCGTTGGGCCCGATGATGGCCCGCATCTCGCCCGGCGCGATCACCAGCGAAAGCCCGCGGATCGCCTTGAAGCCGTCGAAGGAGACGCTGACGCCATCGAGATAGAGCAGTGAGGAGGTGAGCGCTGCATGGGCCGGGATCATGCGCGTCACTCCGCCGGGGCCGGTTCGGCCAGCGGGGCGGCTGGCTCGCGCTTGCGCCGCCTCCCCCACCAGTCCTGCGCCGTGCCGAGAATGCCCTTGGGCATGAACAGGGTGACGAAGACGAAGAGGGCTCCGAGCGCGAAGAGCCAGTAGGGCGCCATGAAGCCGGAGGTGAAGACCGTCTTGGCGTAGTTCACCACGACCGCGCCCAGCGCCGCGCCGACCAATGTGCCGCGCCCGCCAACCGCGACCCAGATCACGGTCTCGATCGAGTTGGCCGGAGCAAATTCGCTGGGGTTGATGATGCCGACCTGCGGCACGTAGAGCGCGCCTGCGACGCCAGCCATGCAGGCCGAGACGGTGAAGACGAAGAGCTTGAAACGGTCGACCCGGTAGCCGAGGAAGCGCGTGCGCGATTCGGCGTCGCGGATCGCGATGACGACCTTTCCGAGCTTGGAATCGACAATGCCGCGGGCGATCAGGAAGCCGGCGATCAGCATCACGCAGGTCATCGCAAACAGCGCCGCGCGCGTCGCCTGCGCCTGCACGTTGAAGCCCAGGATGTCCTTGAAGTCGGTCAGCCCGTTATTGCCGCCAAAGCCCATGTCGTTGCGAAAGAAGGCCAGCAGCAGCGCATAGGTCAGCGCCTGGGTGATGATCGAGAGATAGACGCCGGTGACGCGGGACCGGAAGGCGAACCAGCCGAAGACGAAGGCGAGCAGCCCCGGCACCACCAGCACCATCAGCATGGCGAAGGGGAAGGAGGAGAAGCCGTACCAGTACCAGGGCAGTTCGTGCCAGTTCAGGAAAACCATGAAGTCGGGCAGGATCGGATTGCCATAGACGCCGCGCGAGCCGATCTGGCGCATCAGATACATGCMCATCGCATAGCCGCCGAGCGCGAAGAAGGCGCCGTGGCCAAGCGAGAGAATGCCGCAATACCCCCAGACGAGGTCGAGCGAGATCGCGAGCAGCGCATAGCAGAGGTATTTGCCCCAGAGCGACATGGTCGAGGTCGGGACATGAAGGACCGAGTTCTCCGGCAGCAGCAGATTGGCGAGCGGGACCAGCACCGCCAGTGCGACCAGAAGTCCGAGGAAGATGAGGCCGCGCTTGTCGAGCCCCTGGATGAGAAAGCGGGTGATCATGCCTCCACCGCCCGGCCCTTCAGCGCAAACAGGCCGCGCGGGCGCTTCTGGATGAACAGGATGATGAAGACGAGCAGTGCGATCTTGCCGAGCACCGCGCCGGCATAGGGTTCGAGCAGTTTGTTTGCGACGCCGAGCGTCATCGCGGCGACGAGCGTGCCCCAGAGATTGCCGACGCCGCCGAAGACGACAACCATGAACGAGTCGATGATGTAGCCTTGGCCGAGATTGGGGCTGACATTGTCGATCTGCGACAGCGCAACGCCGGCCAGCCCCGCCACGCCGGAGCCGAGCCCAAAGGTCAGCGCATCGATCCGGCCGGTGCGAATCCCCATCGCCGCCGCCATCCGC
This sequence comes from Allobosea sp. P1_A7, assembly GCF_056406775.1. Taxonomy (NCBI): domain Bacteria; kingdom Pseudomonadati; phylum Pseudomonadota; class Alphaproteobacteria; order Hyphomicrobiales; family Alloboseaceae; genus Allobosea; species Allobosea sp. P1_A7. Next base: position 24,292 of record NZ_JBFTZN010000012.1, on the reverse strand, counting down.
CTGTTCTGCGTCACTGCGCGCATCTGCAACCCCATCGGCGTGAGCTTCAGGATGGCCAGCAGGGCGGCGWAGACGAGCCCGGCGAAGACGATGATCCAAAGCCGGTTCCAGGTGATCGCAAGCCCGCCGATCTCGAAGACCCCCGCCATGAAGGCCGGTGCCCCGACCTCGCGATTGGTCGGACCGAAGGCGGTGCGGACCGCCTGCTGCAGGATCAGGCTGATGCCCCAGGTCGCGAGCAGCGTCTCCAGCGGCCGTCCGTAGAGGAAGCGGATGACGCCGCGCTCGATCGCGACACCGACCAGCCCCGCGACGAGAAAGGCCGCCGGTAGCGCAATGGCGAGCGAATAGTCGAACAGGCCTGGAATGCGGGCGCGGATCACCTCCTGGACCACGAAGGTGGTATAGGCGCCGAGCATCACCATCTCGCCATGGGCCATGTTGATCACGCCCATCACGCCGAAGGTGATGGCAAGCCCGATCGCGGCGAGCAGCAGGACAGAGCCGAGCGAAAGCCCGTACCAGAAATTCTGCGCCGCGCGCCACAGGGCGAGCTTGCCCTCGATCTCGGAGATCGCCCGCACCTGCGCCTCCTTCAGCGACTGGGGAACGTCGCCCGGCAGGGAGCGCAAGGTCGCCAATGCATCCTGGTCGCCACGCTCGCGCAGCACATCGATCGCGCCGAGTCGGTCGAAGGGCTGTGCGTCGGCCTTGCTGATCAGGATCGCCGCCTGCGCCTGGCGCAGCGCGATCCTCGCCCGATTGTCGGTCTCCTTGGCGATGGCGCCATCCAGGACCGGCAGCACCGAGGCGTCGCGCGATTTGAAGACCGCCTCGGCGGCGGCGGCGCGCCGGGCCGGATCGGGATTGAGCAGGCCGAGCCCACCCAGCGCCGCCTGGATCACGCGCCTGACATTGTTGTTGAGCCTGACAGCGCTGACACCTGCCGGCTCGGCAGGGAGCGGCTGGCGGGTCCGCGCATCGCTGAAACCGCCTGCCCCGGTCCTGATCGCGACCGTCCCGCCGCCCGCGAGCAGCCGCCCCTCGGCGAGCGCCTCGATGATCACGGCCGCGTTCGGATGAGCGGTCTGGACCAGAATCTCGACCGCCCGCGCCGTGTCGGAAAAGCTGTCCGCCCCCAGCCGGGCAAAGGCCTCGTCGGCGCTCTGGGCGAAGGCCACGCCCGGCGCGAGCAGGAGAGCCGTCGCGACCACGATCATGCGCAGCAATCTGGACAGGAGAAGCATCGGCTCGCTCTTCATGACGCGCTCAGATCGGGACCTCAGCTCTCATCCCGGGAACCGCGCAGACGGAACCTCGGGGATGCGCGCTGCCTTGCTTGCGAGAGCCGCCGCAGGTCGCGGCAGAAAATGAGGGGCGGCCGGGCGCTATTCGCCCGTGCCGCCCCTCCCCCTCATGACCTCACGCGCCGCCGCACTTGCTGGTCTTGACGTTGAAATTGCCGCATTTCTTCTCAACCCAGTCGCCGACCAGATCCTTGGAGCCATCGAGTTCTTTCGACCAGGCGTCGCCGGGCACGAGGCCTGTCTTCGAGACGACGTCGAACTGGCCATCGGCCTTGATCTCGCCGATCAGGACCGGCTTGGTGATGTGATGGTTGGGAAGCATCGTCGAGACGCCGCCGGTCAGGTTCGGCGCCTCGATGCCGGGCAGTGCATCGATGACCTTGTCCGGATCGGTCGACTTGGCCTTCTCGACCGCCTTCACCCACATGGCGAAGCCGATGACATGGGCTTCCATCGGATCGTTGGTGACCGCCTTGTCGTTCTTCTTGAAGGCCTTCCACTGCTTGATGAAGGCGTCATTCTCCGGGGTCTTCACCGACTGGAAGTAATTCCAGGCGGCGAGATGGCCGACCAGCGGCTTGGTGTCGATGCCTGCAAGCTCTTCTTCGCCGACCGAGAAGGCTACGACGGGAATGTCGATCGCCTTGATGCCCTGGTTGCCGAGCTCCTTGTAGAAGGGCACGTTGGCGTCGCCGTTGATGGTCGAGACCACCGCGGTCTTCTTGCCGGCCGAGCCGAATTTCTTGATGTCCGAGACGATCGTCTGCCAGTCGGCGTGGCCGAACGGCGTGTAGTTGATCATGATGTCCTCGGCCTTGACGCCCTTGGACTTCAGATAGGCCTCGAGGATCTTGTTGGTCGTGCGCGGATAGACGTAGTCGGTGCCGGCGAGCACCCAGCGCTCGACCTTCTCTTCCTTGGCAAGGTAATCGACGGCCGGGATCGCCTGCTGGTTCGGCGCGGCGCCAGTGTAGAACACGTTGCGCTCACTCTCCTCGCCCTCGTATTGCACGGGATAGAACAGAATCGAGTTCAGCTCCTTGAAGACGGGCAGAACCGATTTGCGCGACACCGAGGTCCAGCAGCCGAAAACGGCGGCGACCTTGTCCTTGTTGATCAGTTCGCGCGCCTTCTCGGCGAAGAGCGGCCAGTTCGAGGCCGGGTCGACCACGACGGCCTCGAGCTTCTTGCCGAGCACGCCGCCCTTCTTGTTCTGCTCCTCGATGAGCATGAGCATGACGTCCTTCAACGTCGTCTCGGAGATCGCCATCGTGCCCGAGAGAGAGTGGAGGATGCCGACCTTGATGGTCTCCTGCGCAGCGACCGGCAGGAACGACCCCAGGAATGTTGCGCCCGCCAGTGCGGCGCCCAATACGACGCGACGAGTAGTATTCACGGCCTGATCTCCCGAACACTTTTGTTGGCGCGCTCCCCTCGAGCGCTGACTGGCCTTGCCGGCCTGTTCAGGAAGGTTCGCAAGCGACGTGCCAACCGGGGAAAGCACGCAAATCCGTGTCATCAGGACGAAATCGAAGACAATTTCTGCCAATCACCTCGCGCCGCACGCAACGATGCTGCAATCGCGAAGGGACTGCTCATTTTTTAGACAGAAACCGTGCCTGCCCTTTTTGCAGCCCGCACGCCCGCACAGTCGAGCCCGGAAACGCAGTGGTTTCGACGAAGGGGACAGCGTAAATTTTAGCATTTACGAAGTAAGGAGAATCGCCTTAGCCTCTCTCTTGTCGGTAACAACTGAAAGGAGGTGATCCAGTGTCTCATTGTCATCAACCGCTGGTGCAAGGCGGGCGGACCTGGACTCATTCCCTGTGGGAGTCTTGTTCCGCGTGAGTTTTCGCACCTTCAGGTCCGGTTCGCCGGGCCGCGGTTCGACAATGGAAGGGCTGCCCGAAAGGGCGGCCCTTCTCGTTTCCGGGAGCAGCCCTGCAGTCCCGGTTCTGGCGCAGCAGCTCCGGACGTGGCACAGAGGCCACGTGTTTCTTCATTCTCATTCCCATCAGACGAGTTTAGCCCGTGTCATCGCTCGCGCCTGAACCGAGCCGCGAGGCGATTCTCGACTTCATCGAGAGCGAGCGCCTTGCCGGCCGCGAAGKCGGCCGCCGCGAGATCGCCAAGGCTTTTGGCCTTTCGGGCGGAGGCAAGATCTGGCTGAAGCGCATGCTCAAGGATCTCGCCGAGGAAGGCGAACTCGGCGGCGACGGCAAGGACAGGCCGGTTCATCCGCGCGGCGCCCTGCCCCCCGTGCTGCTATGCGAGATCAAGGCCCGGGATCGTGACGGCGACCTTGTTGCCGCCCCGCTCGAATGGAACGAGGCCGATGAAGGCGCTCCGCCCAGGATCCTGGTGGAACGCCCGCGCGAAATCCGCTCGCGCAAGCTCGCCTCCGCCGCTGCCGGGGTCRGCGATCAGGTTCTGCTCAAGCTCACCCGCCTCCGGGGCATGGACGGCTTCGCCTATTCCGGCCGCGTGCTCAAGATCATGGGCAAGGGCAAGGCGCAGGTGCTCGGCATCTTCCGCGCCCTGCCCGACGGCTCGGGCCGGCTGATCCCGGTCGACAAGAAGGCCCAGGGCCGCGAGGCGCTGATCCCCAAAGGACAGACCGGCGATGCTCAGGACGGGGACCTTGTCTCGGTTTCGCTGCGGCGCGAAGGCCGCTTCGGCCCGCCGGAAGCGCGGGTGCGCGAACGGCTGGGCTCGCTGAAATCCGAGCGCGCCGTCAGCCTGATCGCAATCCATACCCACGGCATTCCCAACGAGTTCTCCCCTGCGACATTGGCGGAGGCAGAAGCCGCCCCGCACGCCAGCACAGCTGGCCGCGAGGATTGGCGCGCGCTGCCGCTGATCACCATCGATCCCGCCGACGCCAAGGACCATGACGACGCAGTCCATGCTGCGCCCGACACCGACCCGGCCAATGAAGGCGGCTATGTCGTCACGGTCGCGATCGCCGATGTCGCATCTTACGTCCGCCCGGGTTCCGCGCTCGACCGCGAGGCGCTGGAGCGGGGCAACTCGGTCTATTTCCCCGACCGCGTCGTGCCGATGCTGCCCGAGCGCATCTCCAACGATCTCTGCTCGCTGCGCGGCGGCGAGGACAGGCCGGCACTCGCCGTCCGCCTCATCCTGAAGGCCGACGGCTCGAAGAAGAGCCATAGCTTCCACCGCATCCTGATGCGCTCGGCGGCGAAGCTCTCGTATCAGCAGGTTCAGGCCGCCATCGACGGCAAGCCGGACGACCTGACCGGCCCGATCCGCGAAAGCGTCCTGATGCCGCTCTGGGCGGCCTATGGCGTCGCCTCCCGCGCCCGCGATCAACGCCAGCCGCTCGACCTCGATCTGCCCGAGCGCAAGCTGATCCTCAAGCCCGACGGCTCCGTTGACCGTGTCATCGCGCCCGAGCGGCTGGCCGCGCACCGGCTGATCGAGGAGTTCATGATCCTCGCCAATGTCGCCGCCGCCGAGACATTGGAGAAGGCTGGCAGTCTACTGATCTATCGCTGCCATGACGAGCCGTCGCTCGAGAAGATGCGGGCACTCGGCGAAGTGCTGGCCTCGGTCGGCATCAAGCTGCCGAAGGATGGCGCACTGCGCCCCGTGCTGTTCAACCGCATCCTCGCCATGATCAAGGGCTCGGAGAACGAGCTCTTCCTGAACGAGGTGATCCTGCGCACCCAGGCACAGGCCGAATATGTCGCCGAGAACTACGGACATTTCGGGCTCAACCTGCGCCGATATGCCCATTTCACCTCGCCGATCCGGCGCTATGCCGACCTCATCGTGCATCGTGGCCTGATCTCAGCCTTGAAACTCGGCGATGACGGACTGCCCAAAGCGATCACGCTCGCCGAACTGCGCGAGACCGCGACCCGGATCTCAGCCGCCGAGCGCCGCGCCATGGCGGCCGAACGCGAGACCACCGACAGGTTGATCGCCCATTTCCTTGCGGACCAGATCGGCTCGAGCTTCGACGGACGCATCGGCGGCGTGAACCGGGCCGGCCTGTTCGTGAAGCTCGACGGCACCGGAGCAGACGGTTTCATCCCGGCCTCGACGCTGGGCGGAGACTATTATCGCTACGACGAAGCGGCGCATGCTCTGACAGGCGAGCGCACAGGCGAGAGCTGGCGCCTCGGCGATCGTGTCCATGTCCGCCTCGTCGAAGCCGCCCCCGTCGCCGGCGCGCTACGCTTCGAATTGCTCTCCGAGGGTCGGCGTGTGACATCGGGCCACTCTGGCAAAAGCGGCCCGAGGCGACCATTGTCCGGCCGAGCCAAGGGCAAGCCCCCCTTCGGCAAGGCGAAGCCGGGCAAGAGGCGATGATGTCGGTTCAGGTTCACAGTTCCATCGACCAGCCGGTCGAGCGCGACTGGCGTTTGGCGATCCGCCGCGGCCTGATGTGCCGCTGCCCCCATTGCGGCGAAGGCCGGCTGTTCCGGAGCTTCCTGAAGTCCGTCGACCGCTGCGAGGCATGTGGCGAGGCGCTGCACCACCAGCGTGCCGATGATCTGCCGCCCTATATCGTCATCACCATTGTCGGCCACGTCATCGTCGGCGGCCTGGTGCTGGTCGAGAAATATGCGGAATGGCCGATGTGGTTGCATATGGCGGTCTGGCTGCCGCTGACACTGTTCCTGTCGCTCGTGCTGATGCAACCGGTCAAGGGCGGGGTCATCGGCCTGCAATGGGCCATGCGCATGCATGGCTTCGACAACGCACCTCCCCTGCCCGAGCGCCAGCCCGGCACATCCATGGCATCCCGGCAATGAACGACAACGCCGTCATCCTGACTCAGGCAGAGCGCAGCCGGACCGCGACCAACACCCGGCCGCATGACGCTGCGACGATGTTGATCCTCGATCGGAGCGGCGCAGCCCCCCGGGTGCTGATGGGCAAACGCCACCTCGGACACAAGTTCATGCCTGGCAAATTCGTCTTCCCGGGCGGACGCGTCGACGCCGGCGATCGGYGCATGGCAGCAACCGGCGCGATTCCGCAGATCTGCGAGGACCGGTTGGCCAAGCGCACAGTGCGCCCCAGCCCGAACAAGGCCCGAGCGCTGGCCATGGCCGCCATCCGCGAGACCTTTGAGGAGACCGGCCTGCTCTTCGGCTCGGATGAGTTCGGAGTGCCCGAGAATCCCCCGGAAGGCACCTGGACCGAGTTCGCCAGCCATGGCGTCTATCCCGATCTCAGCGCCGTAACCTTCGTCGCGCGTGCCGTCACACCGCCGCGGCGCCCGAAGCGCTTCGACACGCGTTTCTTCGTCGTCGACTACGATGCGCTCGGCGGCAGCGTCGAGGGCGTCACCGGCCCTGATTCCGAGCTGATCGAACTGGTCTGGGTCAATTTTGATGAAGCGAGGCAGCTCGACCTGCCGACGATTACCCAGGTCATCATCAAGGAAGTCGAGGCCAGGATAGCAGCCGGCTTCAGCCCGTATCTCCCGKTGCCCTATTTCTGGGAGAAGAACCTGAATTTCGTGCGCGAGGAACTCTGACAGGTTGCCCCTGAGGCAAACTGTTCGCTCCGTCCGGGCATTCTTTCTTGACTTCGCCACTGGCTTGCGGCATCTCCCCGGGAACGGTTTGCCGGGTTCCCCCGGCCATTTTGTTTTATGAGGGCCAGACCGCGGCCCGCCAGGCTCGAGGACGGAACCCATGGCCAAGGCCGTGACCATCAAGATCAAGCTGCTGTCGACGGCGGATACCGGCTTCTTCTACGTGACGAAGAAGAACTCCCGCACGATGACCGAAAAGATGTCGAAGAAGAAGTACGACCCGGTCGCGCGCAAGCACGTCGAGTTCAAGGAAACCAAGATCAAGTGATCCTGGTCGCCTTTTCGGCATAACCAAAGTTCAAGGAACCGCCCGTGATCCGGGCGGTTCTTTTTTGCCTACGATTCGGTCCTGTTCAGAACACCTGTCTGGGCACGAACAGGCAGAACGGCTTCTGCGACGGAGCAATCACGCTACCGGTCAGGGTTCCACCCCGCCGGCAAATATGAAAGCGGCCATCCAGGGACGCACGCGTCGCCCCCTCAGGGATGAAATAGCCGTCATAGGTCAGGTAGCCGCCGGGCACGATCCGGGGATCCGGCTCGCGCGCGTCCACATCCTGGCCCATGGGCCAGCAGTCTTGGTCGCTGCAACAATCGTATGGATACCAGCTATGTGCATGGACAAGCCCTCCGCCCGGCAGAAACGCCGCGAGGCAGAGCGCCAATGCGAGAATACGCATGGGTCGCTCCCCGTTTGAGGATCTCAGGCCAGCCTCTTCTGCCCCGGGTCCCACCGGAGTCGAATCTCCAAGAGAGTATCACGAACTGGCGCAGGCGGGGATGCGCATGCTGCATCGCAGCATAAACACATTCCAGCGAGCTTGACCGGCAGAAATTGCAGCCCGCGCCCAAGTCTTCCGCCGACCTTCGGGGCTTGCCGAATGGCTCCGCTCCCCCCATTTTCGACGCGGACAATCTCCAGTCGCGATGCGGAGTTTCGTGTGAGCAGCGGTGACAAGAAGGCGGCACGTCCCGCCAGGCCGCACGGCGCCGTGCGTGAATTCCTGAAGCTGATCGTCGAACTCGATTCCTCGCGCTTCGCGTCGAGCAGAATCAAGGCTGGGCTGATGCTGCTTGGCCTGCTCGCGGCTTTCGGCCTGTTCGGCTACGCCGTCGCGGCCGGGCTGTCGCACTATCTCTGATCGCGCGCCTGGGGGAGTGGTGGCCGGCCGGCTGCGGTTCTGATGAGGCCAGATGTCCCGCGGCCGACCGACCGAGCCCATCGGATTCCCAGGAGATGCGGCGGACCTGAGCTCCCGAGGGGCATATCGGGCAGCCCAAGGCGGGCTGCGTTGGAAATAACCCTACGCACYCGCCTTTCGATTGCAATTGAATCAGATCGATTCTCGAATCTTCATCGATGGTTAACCCTACCTGGAAAGGTTTACAGGGTTGGTTTACGCCGCACTGGCGACGATCACGCGGTTCCGGCCGCTTTCCTTGGCGCGGTAAAGCGCATCATCCGCCCGCTTCATCATCTCGGCCGGCGAGAGATCGCCGGCGCGCCGGCTGGCGACGCCGATTGAAACGGTGACGCCGATCGTCCGTGAGTTGCGCTGGATGGTGAAGGGCTCGACCTCGACCTTCTCCCGGATTCGCTCGGCCACGGCGAAGGCCGCATCCAATGTCGTATCCGGCAGTACGACGACGACCTCCTCGCCCCCCAGGCGGGCGACGAGATCGATGCCGCGCGTGCAGGCGCGCACCCGGTCCGCGAACTCGCGCAGCACCTCGTCGCCGGCGTCATGCCCCCAACTGTCGTTGACGACCTTGAAGCGGTCGACATCGAGGACGAGCATGGCAAGCGACCGGGCTCTGAGTGCCGATTCGTCGAAAAGGGTGCTGAGGCGGCTGTCGAGATAGCGCCGATTATGCAGCCCGGTGAGCTGATCCATCACCGCCATTTCCATGGAGGACTGGACACTGTCGCGCAGGCGCTCGGTGAAGCGCTTGCGACGAATCTGCGTGCGCACCCGCGCCAACAGCTCGTTACGGTCGACCGGACGCATCAGGAAATCATGTGCACCGATCTCCAGCCCGCGCAGGATGCGAGCGCGGTCCTCGGCCTCGCCGAGCAGCAGCACCGAGACGTTGCGGGTCCGCTCCAATGAGCGCAGTTGGCTGCACAGCCTGAGGCCGTCATGGTTCTGCAGGTCGAGACTGACAAGGATGGCTTCGAAATCGCCCTCGGCCGCCTTGGCGAGAGCCAGGTTCGGGTCTGCCTCGACCTCGACGCTGTGAAACGTCGACAGCGCGCTGGAGAGCCGCTCGGAAGCCGTGGGACGATCTTCGATCAGCAGGACGCGGCCGTTCAGCCCGGTCTCGGACGCCGCTGCAGCCAGCGGGTCGGCGATACCGAGGCGCCGCGATGCGATTGCCCGGTGGCGCAATTCGTCGGTGACCGACTTCAGCCGCACCAGGCTGCGCACCCGGGCGAAGAGGGCGGCATCGTCGATCGGCTTGGTCAGAAAATCATCGGCTCCGGCATCGAGCCCTTTCAGCCGGTCGCTCGGCTGATCGAGTGCGGTCACCATCACGACCGGGATATGGGCGGTGGTCGGGCTGTTCTTCAGCCGCCGGCAGACCTCGAACCCGTTCAAGCCCGGCATCATGACGTCGAGCAGCACGATATCCGCCTCGCCGCGCTCGCAGATCGCCAGGGCGTCGACCCCGTTGAGGGCCGTCGTCACGTCAAAATATTCCGCCGACAGCTTGGCCTCGAGCAGCTTCACATTTGTGAGGATGTCATCGACGACCAGGACACGCGCAGACATGGAGCCGCTCCCGCCGCTCAGGCCGCGCCGGCATAGGCGCGTACCGTTTCCAGGAACTTGGCAACCGAGATCGGCTTCGAGAGATAGGCCTCGCAGCCGCCCTCCCGGATCCGCTCCTCATCTCCCTTCATTGCGAAGGCGGTCACCGCGATCACGGGAATGGATTTGAGCGTGTCGTCTTCCTTGATCCACTTCGTGACCTCCAGACCCGAGACTTCGGGAAGCTGGATATCCATCAGGATCAGATCGGGATGATGGGCGCGCGCCAGCTCGATAGCCTCGATGCCATCGGCCGTCTTCAGCGTCGCATAGCCATGCGCCTCGAGAAGATCGTTGAAGAGCTTCATGTTGAGCTCGTTGTCCTCGACGATCAGGACCGTCTTCGTCATGCCGTTCCCCTGTTTCGCCTCGGAAGGCGTCGGTCTATTCCAGGCTTTCCAAGCCGACAGCTCCGTTCGATGATCATCCTAGCACGCCAGCCGTTGACGAAACGCAAACCTGATCCTGGACCCGACAACCGACCATGCCACGCTCGATCGCTTCACCCGATGCTGAAACCCTTGCCCTGCGCGCATTGGGCTTCCTCGCTGCCGATTCCGCGCGAATCGCGCTATTTCTGGCCGCAACAGGGCTTGGGCCGGAGACATTGCGGGCAGCAGCCGGYGAGCCCGGCTTCCTGGTCGCAGTGCTCGATCACCTTCTCGGCAACGAATCGCTCCTKCTCGAATTTGTCGGAAATTTAAGCCTGAATCCGGAAATCATTGGGCAGGCGCGGGAAACCCTCGCTGGCCCCCATCACGGTGACGATGCTTGACAGAAGAGCGTGACCGTCCGCGCCAAGCGCCTGCGTTCTGCCGCGATTGCCTCACTGACAACGACGGCGCGGCGGGAGCCTCACGCCGCTGTCGCGCCTGCGGCTCGCCGCGCCTGATCTGCCACCCCGAACGGGACAGCCTGAGCCTCGCTCATATCGACTGTGACGCCTTCTACGCCGCGGTCGAGAAGCGGGACGATCCGTCCCTGCTCGACAAGCCGGTGATCATCGGCGGCCGCAAGCGCGGCGTCGTCTCCACGGCCTGCTATATTGCCCGCACATACGGTGTGCGTTCCGCCATGCCGATGTTCCAGGCCTTGAAGGCCTGCCCGGAAGCCGTCGTGGTGAAGCCCAACATGGCGAAATATGTCGCTGTCGGGCGCGAGGTCAGGCAGCTGATGCGGGAACTGACCCCTCTGGTCGAACCGTTATCGATCGACGAGGCCTTCCTTGATCTCTCGGGCACCGAGCGGCTGCATCACGCCAGCCCGGCCATCACGCTGGCGCGCTTCGCCAGGCGGATCGAAGACGAGATCGGCATCACCATTTCCGTCGGCCTGTCCTACGCCAAGTTCCTGGCCAAGGTCGCCTCCGACCTCGACAAGCCGCGCGGCTTTTCCATCATCGGCCGCGGTGAAGCCGTCGCCTTTCTCGCGGACAAACCCGTCAGCCTGATCCCGGGCATCGGCAAGGCAAGCGCAGCCAAGCTGGCCGAATCCGGCTTTCGTCTGATCGGCGATTTGCGGGACGCGCCCACACAGGCGCTGTTCCGGCTCGCCGGCAAGGACGGACCGCGGCTGAAGAACCTCGCCAATGGCATCGACGCCCGCAAGGTGACGCCGGATCACGAGACCAAGAGCGTCTCCAGCGAAACCACGCTTGATGTCGACCTCTCCCGGTTCGACGAGCTGGAGCCGATTCTCTGGCGGCTGTGCGAGAAGACCTCGAAGCGCCTCAAGGCCCAGGAGCTTGCCGGGCGAACCGTCACCTTGAAGCTGAAGACGGCAGAGTTTCATTCGATCACGCGTGCGAGCCGCCTGCCCGAACCAACGCAGCTCGCCGGGCGCCTCTTTGCGGCCGGACGCGAACTGCTGAAGCGCGAATGCACCGGGCAGCGCTACCGGCTGATCGGCATCGGCGCGAGCGATCTCACCGGCCCCGAGGAGGCCGACCATGGCGACCTCGCCGACGTTGCCACGCCGCGTCTCAAGGCCATGGAGGGCGCGCTCGACAAGCTCCGCGCCCGCTTCGGCGATGATGCGATCGGAAAAGGCCTGAGCCTGCGCAGCCCGGACCAACCGCCATCGGGGACCAAGTCTACTTCGCACAATCCCGATGAGGCAGAAGATCCAGACGCGTGAGCGTGCCGCGCAACGCGAAACTGCCATAGTCCATCCGGACCGCGCCGGTGACACCATTCTCATACAGTTCGAACGAGATCGAATAGGCCGGCGTGACCTCGCCTGAACCGACCTTGTAATAGGATACGGTGACCGGCCAGCGTGTCAGTTTCTCGAATTCCGGGCGCCTCAAGGGCGCCTCGCTCGGCGGCGTTTCGATGTGCTTGCCGATGACGGAGAGCGTGTCATAGACCTCCTTGCCACTATTGGCGCCGTCATAGAGCCGCACGCTAAAGGTGTTCTGGCCCGCTCGCGCCGCCAGGATCAGCGCTTTCATCTGCGCATTGGGGAACAACGCGTCGCCGGCCTCACGATGCGTCTCCGCCTTGGGAGCGGTCAGCTTGACCTCATAGCCGTCGGCTCCCGACTTCTTCGCAGTGCCGTCGACGACTTCGGTCGGCGCGCCACTTGCGGAACTCTCGGTCTTAAAGCGGTAGCTCTGGCCGTCTCCTGCTTCGAAGCTCGTCGTCCGGGCATCGATCGTGCGCGGCCCGCCCTCACTGGTGAGCTGGGTCACCTGCCGGAAGGAGAGTGCATAACCCTCGCAGGCATCGCCGGTGAAGTCGAATGCAATGCGCCCGCGAGCCGCCTCGATGTTCTTGGCCGGTTTCCCATCGTCGARCATGAGATCGTAGACTGCGCGGTGCGGCACCAGGACGACGCGATCCCCTGGTTTGGCCTGCGCCAGAGCGGCCGTTGGCAATGCCATCAGCAGGAGCGTCGCAGCGCCCGCCGAGCCAAGGAGACCGAAACCGATTCTGTTCATTTGCCCGCCGCCTTGCTGCACCTGATCGCTGAGTCTAGTGCAATGCGGCAATGGCGCAAACAAGGCGCATATCGCGGCGAGCTACGCCCATGGCACAACCCCGCTTGGCAGGCCCCGCGCTTGCGGCTTACCCGGCCATCGGCCATGTAGGAATCCTGCGTCGCCGCAGCTCTGGGCCGAGGCCCAGGCGGGCCACCGCGCAGATGATCCGACTCGACCGAGCGCCAGGAGCCTGACCCGATGAGCGAAATCGAAGCCAACCTCGCTGCACTGGGCATCACCCTGCCCGCTCCCGCTGCGCCCGTGGCGAACTATGTGCCCTATGTCATCACCGGCAACCTGCTGGTGATCTCCGGGCAGATCTGCTTTGGCCTCGACGGCAAGCTCTCCGACAAGCACAAGGGCAAGCTCGGCGCCGAGATCTTCAACGAAGCCGGGCTCGAGGCCGCGCGTCTCTGCGCGATCAACGTGCTGGCGCAGGCCAAAGCCGCGCTTGGCGGCGATCTCGAGCGCATCAAACGCTGCGTCCGGCTTGGCGGATTCATCAACGCGACCCCGCATTTCTCGGCGCTTCCCGCGATCATGAACGGCGCGTCCGACCTGATGGTCCAGGTTCTCGGCGATCGCGGCCGCCATGCCCGCTCGACCGTCGGCGTCGCCGAACTGCCGGCAGATGCCGCTGTCGAGGTCGAGGCGATGTTCGAGATCGCCTGATGAGCGCGCGTCCTTCCCTCGACTGGCTGGTCGCGCGGCCGATCGCGCATCGCGGCCTGCACGACCTCGCCGCCGGCCTGATCGAGAACAGCATCTCGGCGGCAGACGCCGCCATTGCCGGCACCTTCGGCATCGAATGCGACATCCAGCTCAGCGCCGATGGCCAAGCCATGGTGTTTCACGATTTCGTGCTCGATCGGCTGACGGCTGAGACCGGCAATGTCAATGCCAGGACGGCGGATGCGCTTGCCGCGATTTCATTGAAGGGCAGCAGCGACAGGATTCCGACCCTCGACGCGTTTCTTGATCGGATCGCCGGCCGCGTGCCGCTGGTGATCGAGGTCAAGAGCCGCTTCGACGGCGATCTCGCGCTGACGCGACGCGCAGCCGAAATCGTCGCCAGGCGCTCCGGTCAGCCGATCGTCTTCAAGTCCTTCGATCCGACGATCGTCACTGCCCTGCGCGAGCTCGCTCCGGCGATCCCGCGCGGCATCGTGGCCATGAACGAATATGCCTATTCCGACTATGACCGGCTCGACGCGCGCCAGAAGCACGCGCTCGCGAACCTGCTGCATTTCGAGGAAAGCCGCCCCGATTTCCTRTCCTGGAAGGTCTCGGATCTGCCAAGTGCCGCCCCGTTCCTCTGCAACAAGGCACTTGGCCTGCCGCTGATGAGCTGGACGGTGCGCACCCCCGAGGATCGGGAAACAGCCCGCGCTCACGCCGACCAGATGGTCTTCGAAGGGTTCCGCCCTTGAGTGCAGGTCGCGRCCGCAACGACCTGCGGGTCCGGGTCGCGACCTCGTTGAAATCCGTGCCGGCGGAAGCCTGGGACGCCTGCGCCAACCCGCATGCGGCCAGCGTGCCTTCGCCTGCACGACTTGAATCAAGCTGCGAAGCAACCGATTCACTTTCTCAACACGACACAGATAACCCCTTCGTCTCTCACGCCTTCTTGAGAGCCCTGGAAGAAAGCGGCTGCGTCGGCGGCCGCTCCGGCTGGTCTCCCGCCTATCTCCTCGTCGAGGACGGCGACGACCGGCTGCTCGCGGCGGCACCGAGTTTCGTGAAGGGTCACAGCCAGGGCGAATATGTCTTCGATCATGCCTGGGCCGACGCCTATGAACGGGCCGGCGGGCATTATTATCCCAAGCTCCAGGTGGCCGCGCCTTTCACCCCCGCAACGGGTCCCCGCCTGCTCGCGGCGGACGGGCCGCGCACCGGCGAAGCACGCGCCGGCCTGATCGCCGGGCTGGAGGCACTGCGCGACCAGACACGCTCCTCCTCGATCCACGTCACCTTCGCGCAGGAGCCCGATCTCGGTGCACTGATCGAGGCGGGCTATCTCGAGCGCCACGATCTCCAGTTCCACTGGGGCAATGACGGTTTCGCGACCTATGACGATTTCCTCGCCACCCTTGCCTCGCGCAAGCGCAAGGCGCTGAAACGCGAGCGGCGTGAGGCGCTTTCGGTCGGCATCACGGTGGAGGTTCTCAGCGGCTCCGGCCTGACCGAGGCGGTCTGGGATGATTTCTTCGCCTTCTATCAGGATACCGGCTCGCGCAAATGGGGCCGGCCCTATCTGAACCGGCGCTTCTTTTCACTGGTCGGGCAAGCACTGGGCGAGCGCATCGTGCTGGTCATGGCCCGCCGCGCCGGGCGCTATATCGCAGGCGCCATCAATTTCCGCGGAGCGAACACGCTCTATGGCCGCAACTGGGGCTGCATCGAGGACCACCCCTTCCTTCATTTCGAGCTCTGCTACCACCAGGCGATCGACTACGCGATCGCACATGGGCTCGCCCGCGTCGAAGCCGGCGCCCAGGGCGAACACAAGATCGCGCGCGGCTATCGCCCCGTCATCACGCGCTCGGCCCATCACCTCGCCGATCCCGGTCTGCGCCGCGCGGTTTCGGCCTATCTCGGGACCGAGCGCGAGCATATTGCAGCCGCCTGCGCGGCGCTCGCGGCTGAGAGCCCGTTCCGCAGGGATGGACGCACAGATGAAGCGTGACAGCGGCGGCGCCCATCCTGCGCGAGAGGTCACATTCTGCGACGACGCAGTGCTCAGCTATGATCGTAGCCGCACCGCCTTCGCGTCCGGGGAGCCGCTGCTGCTCGACGACGCCTATCGCCTCGCCCACTTGCCGCTGGTTGCCCCGCATCACCCGGGCGTGATCGCAAATCTGCCGGGGCGCTTCTACGACATGGGACGGCACCCGTCGGTCTTCTCGCTCGTGCTGCCGGTCGACGATGCCGCGCTGCGTGCCTCGCCCGCGTTCATCGCCATGGAATCCGAGCTGAAGACCGCGCCATTCGCCGCAAAGATCGCCTGGGATATCCTGCCGAGGCGCGCCGAGCGCCTGCACGCCACCCTCTGCGGCTCGCTTGGCACGGACGTTCCGCCGTCCATCGATCCCGCTGCTCGAGCAGCGCTCGGCGATCTCGGTCGCCTCACCGTCGAACTGCGCGGCCTGTTCTCCGGAAACGTCAATCGTGGCCGGCTCTATCTGCGCGCCTATCCGGAGCAGCGCGACGGCCAGAACGTCTTTCATGCCATTCAATCTGCGCTCGGTCGGCAGCAGACCGATCTCTATGTCGTCGGCCTCTACAATCTGACCGACGACCTTTCCCCCGCCGAGGCCGCCGCGCTCGCCGGTATCGTGGAGCGCTGGTGGCATCGCCCGCTCCTGCGTTTCGAGGCGCGCGACCTCTGGCTGCTTGGCGCGCGCGACGATCTCGTGCTGGATGCCGCAATCATCGAGACGCTGTCTCTTGACGCTGGGCGGCAGCGCACCTCACCCTGACAGTATCTTTCCCGTAGAACGGACCGGCCAACGATGACCGCCTATGATTCTGCCAATGTCTTCGCCAAGATCCTGCGCGGCGAGCTGCCCAGCCACAAGGTCTATGAGGACGACGAGACCGTCGCCATCATGGACATCATGCCCCGTGCCGACGGGCACGTCCTTGTCCTCCCCAAGGCCGCCTGCCGCAATGTGTTCGATGCGCCGCCGGACGCGCTCAAGGCAGTGGCGCTGACGACCCAGAAGCTCGCCCATGCCGTGAAGAGCGCCTGCGCAGCCGACGGCATCACCATCCAGCAGTTCAACGAGCCGGCTGGCGGCCAGGTCGTGTTCCACCTGCATGTCCATGTCATGCCGCGCTGGGACGGCGTTGCGCTTCGCCCCCATACGGGTGCGATGGAGGCGAATGACGTGCTTGCGGCGAACGCCGAAAAAATCCGGGCCGCGCTAAAAAATATCTGAAGGCATGTCACAGGCGTCGGGCCTGCCTCGTCTTGCTTCCATCAGACACAGATGGAGAAGTTCATGCCCCAACGCCTCAATGTCTTCCAGGTTGCTCCGGCCGCGGTCAACGCCGTCCTGGGAATGCAGAACTATGTCGAAGAGTGCGGGCTGGAGCACAGCCTGCTCGAACTGGTGAAGATGCGCGCATCGCAGATCAACGGCTGTGCCTATTGCCTGCACATGCACTCGGCCGATGCGCGCGAGGCCGGCGAGACCGAAGCGCGGCTCTATCTGCTGAGCGCCTGGCACGAGTCGGAACTCTACACCCCGCGCGAGCGCGCTGCCCTGCGCTGGGCCGAGGCGTTGACGCGCTTGTCCGAAGCCAGTGCGAGCGACGAGGCCTTCTCCGAATTGCGCGAGCATTTCAGCGAAGCCGAAGCGGTCAATCTTTCGGTCGCGATCGGAGCAATCAACACCTGGAACCGCATCAATGCCGGCTTCCGAGCCCGGCACCCGCAGGATCGCCAACGGTCCGCGGCTGCCTGAGGCCGCCTCGCGCAGGGATCCTGCGCAAGAAATCCGAGAGTCCGCTGTCGCGGGCTCTCGCTCACCTGCGAGATGGCATTCATGACCCTGCAGACCGCGTTCGAACAGCATCGGCGCTTCCTGACCCGACTTGCGTATCGAATGCTGGGCTCCGTCAGCGACGCCGAGGATATCGTCCAGGATGCCTGGCTGCGCTGGCACGAGGCCAGTCGCGACGAAATCTCGAACCCTCGCGCCTATCTCGCCCAGGTAGTGACGCGGCTCTGCCTCGATCAGATGAAATCGGCCCGCAGCCGCYGCGAATTCTATGTCGGGACCTGGCTACCGGAACCGCTCGTCGAAAGACTCGGCAGCGCCGAGGTCGCCGATGACGAGCTCGATGCCCCCATCGCCCTGATGCTGGCTCTCGAACGCCTGTCTCCACTGGAGCGGGCGGCTTTCCTTCTGCACGACATCTTCGACATGGACTTCACTGAGATCGCCGCAATGCTGGAGCGCAGCGAGGCCGCCTGCCGTCAGCTCGCCAAGCGCGCACGCGACCATGTCCGGCTCGACACGCCGCCGCGCAACAAGGTTTCCCGGGAGGAGGCCGCGCGCTTCGCCGAGGCCTTTTTCAAGGCGTCACATCAATCCGACCCGACGATGTTGCAGCGTCTGCTCGCCCAGGATGTCGTCCTGCACAGCGATGGCGRCGGCAAGGTCCAGGCCGTGTTCAAGCTGATCTTCGGCGCCGACAAGGTCGCTCGTTTCTTTGCGCGCCTCTCCCACGCACTGACCCAGCGCAACGTCTCGACGACCAGCTATGAACCTGTACTGATCAATGGCCTGCCCGGCTATGTCAGCCTGGAGAACGGCCAGACCCTGCAGGCAACGGCGCTCGACATCCGCGACGGGCTGATCCGCGCCATCTACGTGGTCCGCAATCCCGACAAGCTGCGCCATCTTCAGCAGCCTGGTTCCTGAGGGAGCTGTCAGGCCGCCTGGCTCAGCATCCAGCCGCCGCCGATCAGCACCGCCTCGCCGACAATGACGGCGAGAAAAACGCGCCGTCGGTCGAACAGGACGATGGCCAGCGTCGCCGCCAACGCTCCGACGCGCAAGGAGAGCGGCAAGGCCGCGAGCGCGCCTGGCGGCGCGATGATCAACTTGGCGACGACCCCGGCGAGCAACGCCGTCGCCACCGCCCTCACCCATTCCAATGCGGGCGAATCGGCGTTGATGCGCCGCGCGAAGGCGACAGCGAGCCAGCGCCAGATCTCGGTCGGCAGGGAAGCGAAGAGCAGCAGCGCGAGATAGGGCCAGAATGGGCCGTCGAGCAGCGGGATCGGCTGGGTCATGCGCGCCGCGCCCCGATGCGCTGCACGGCAAAGGCGATGCTGCCGCCGATCAGGCCGGAGACGATCAGATCGAAGCCGCTGCCCATCAGACGGTCGAAGATCGGCGCCAGCGCAAGGCCAAGCCCCATCGCGATGAAGTCCCCGCGGTGGCGGATACCGGCAGCGATCGATGCGAGGAAGAAGATCGGGGTCAGGCAGAGCAGCCCGGCAGCAAGCGGAAGCGGAAGCGCTCCAACGAGGTAATAGCCTGCATAGGTGCCCGCTGCGCTCACCATCATGCAGGCATTGGCGAAGCCGAGGAAATAGGCCACGCGCTGGTGCGGCGCGATCCCCGGCAGGCGGCGCAGGCCCTCGGTCCAGGCGGTAACGGCAACGTAATGCGCGAGCAGCAGCTGCATCGCGATGCCTTGCCCCGGCCGGCGCAGCAGCGGCAGGATCGCCACCGTCATCGGCAGGAAGCGCAGCGAGGCAAAGCCGATCGCAAGCGCGATCGCGCTCCACGCAGCCCCCGCCGCGATCGATGCGAAGAAGATCACCTGCGACGGCCCGGCCCAGACCAGCATGGTCGAGAGCACAGCGACATCGACGGGATAGCCGACATCGCGCGCCAGCGAGCCGACACCGACGAGTCCAAAGCCGACAACCCAGGCCGGCAGCGACAGCGCATCGCGTATCCCGGCCAGCGCGGTGCGCTGCCAGCTCCAGTCGGCCGATACGCTCATGAGAGATTCTGCACGCCTGACGGGTCGGTCACTCGAAAAGCCGCACCGGCCTGAGATGGCCGGGCGGGACCCGTTCTAAACGCTCGCGCGCGGGAAGCCGACATCCGGCATCGCGCGGTCACCCTTGCACAGCCTGCAAAGGCAAGGGGTGGCTCTCAGGTGCCACCCTTCATCACGATGCCGATCAGCTCGTTGCCGAAATCGATGATTTCCTTCGGCACGCCGCCAACCGACTTGATACCGAGATAGATCAGATAGCCGAAGGCCGGCACGAGGATCCAGCCGAGGATTTCCTCGAACAGCACGCGCCGCCGGCGGCGGCGCGCACGCTTCTCGAACCAGCCAAGTTTTTCCTTGGCAGGCTGTACCGGGGCTTCGCCGCTGGTCTGGAGCGCGGCAGCTTGGGTCTTGCGTCGAAAGAACACGGTCTCAGGCCTTCGTCAGCGGGACCTTCGGCACGGTACGAATGGCGCGTTGCGCCGCCTTGGGCGGCTCGGCCGGGCCACCGCCCTTGCCGTCTCCGCCGCCCTTCGGCGCCCGGCGTGTGCCGGGCGTGCCCGGCTTCGCTGAGCCCTTCGCCTTTGCCCGCGGCGTGCGCTTCTCGGCCGCCGCCGCCACGTCCTTCTCCGGCTTGGGCTTGACCGGCCCGTCGGGGAATTCGAGCCCCAGCACCTTGATGCCGGTCTCGGACTGAACGACGACGACCTTGACCGCCCCACCACCCTTCAGGCGCCCGAACAGGACMTCGTCGGCGAGCGGTGTCTTGATCGTCTGCTGGATCAGGCGAGCCATCGGCCTCGCCCCCATCGCCTCGTCGTAACCGTTCTCGACCAGCCACTCGCGCGCTTCGTCGGTGAGCTCGATCGTGACATTGCGATCGGCGAGCTGAGCTTCGAGCTGGAGCACGAACTTGTCGACGACACGCGCCACCACCGTCTTCGGCAGATGGCTGAAGGAAATTACCGAATCCAGCCGGTTGCGGAACTCCGGCGCGAACAGGCGGTTCACCGCCTCGGTATCGTCCCCCTCGCGCTTGGCCCGCGTGAAACCATAGGCTGCGCGTGCCATGTCGGCGGCACCGGCATTGGTCGTCATGATCAGGATGACGTTCCTGAAATCGACCTGCTTGCCGTTATTGTCGGTCAGCTTGCCGTGATCCATCACCTGCAACAGGATGTTGAACAGGTCGGGATGGGCCTTCTCGATCTCGTCGAGCAGCAGCACCGAATGCGGATGCTGGTCGACCTGATCGGTCAGAAGCCCGCCCTGATCGAAGCCGACATAGCCGGGAGGTGCGCCGATTAACCGCGAAACCGTGTGGCGCTCCATATATTCCGACATGTCGAAGCGGATCAGCTCGACGCCGAGCGACGCGGCGAGCTGGCGCGCCACTTCGGTCTTGCCGACGCCCGTCGGGCCGGCAAACAGGTAGCAGCCGATAGGCTTTTMGCCATCACGCAGGCCGGCACGGGCCAGCTTGATCGAGGACGACAGCGCCTCGATCGCCTTCTCCTGGCCGTAGACCGTGCGCTTCAACGTGTTCTCGAGATTGCGCAGAACCTCGGCGTCGTCCTTGGAGACGGTCTTGGCCGGGATACGCGCCATGACCGCGACCGCAGCCTCGATCTCCTTCACGCCAATGGTCTTCTTGCGCTTGCTCTCGGTCAGCAGCATCTGCGAGGCGCCGGTCTCGTCGATCACGTCGATCGCCTTGTCCGGAAGCTTGCGGTCATGGATGTAGCGCGCCGACAGCTCCACCGCCGCCTTGATGGCGTCATTGGTGTAGCGGAGCTTGTGGAACTCCTCGAAATAGGGCTTCAGCCCCTTCAGGATCTCGATCGTGTCCGGCACCGACGGCTCGTTGACGTCGATCTTCTGGAAGCGACGCACCAGCGCCCGATCCTTCTCGAAATACTGACGGTATTCCTTGTAGGTCGTCGAGCCGATGCAGCGCAGCGTACCCGAAGCCAGCGCCGGCTTCAGCAGGTTGGAGGCATCCATCGCCCCACCCGAGGTCGCGCCAGCGCCGATCACCGTATGGATCTCGTCGATGAACATGATCGCCTTGGGATGGGCCTCGATCTCCTTGATCACCTGCTTGAGGCGCTCTTCGAAATCGCCGCGATAGCGCGTGCCGGCCAGCAGCGTGCCCATGTCGAGCGAGAACACCGTCGCGTCCTCGAGAACCTCCGGCACCTSTCCGCGGATGATCTTCAACGCGAGCCCTTCGGCGATCGCGGTCTTGCCGACGCCGGGGTCACCGACCAGCAGCGGATTGTTCTTCTGCCGGCGGCAAAGGATCTGGATGGTGCGCTGCACCTCGGCCTCGCGGCCGATCAGCGGGTCGATGCGCCCGTCACGCGCCTTGCGGTTGAGGTTGACGCAATAGGCCTCGAGCGCGCTTTCCTTCTTCTTCTTGTCCTTGTCGGCATCGTTGCCCTGGTCGGCCCGCGACTCGCGCTGCTGCTGCTCGGGCTCTTCCTCGCTGCCGCGCACCGGCCGGCTCTCGCTCGCGCCGGGGCGCTTGGCGATGCCATGGCTGATGTAATTGACCGCGTCGTAACGGGTCATGTCCTGCTCCTGCAGGAAATAGGCGGCATGGCTCTCGCGCTCGGCGAACATCGCGACCAGCACATTGGCGCCGGTCACCTCTTCGCGACCGGAGGACTGGACATGGATGACCGCGCGCTGGATCACGCGCTGGAACCCGGCTGTCGGCTTGGAATCGTCGCGGCCATCGGTGACGAGATTGCTCAGCTCGGCATCGATATAATCGACGAGATTGCGCCTCAGCATGTCGAGATCGACGCTGCAGGCGCGCATGACGGCGGCAGCGTCCTGATCATCGACCAGGGCGAGCAGCAGATGCTCCAGCGTGGCGTATTCGTGATGACGCTCATTGGCGAGCGCCAGAGCCCGGTGAAGCGCCTGTTCGRGACTGCGCGAGAAACTCGGCACTGATGCGCTCCTATTCCGCTTTCAGGAGGATGATCGAATCCAAGACTACTTCTTCTCCATCACGCATTGCAGAGGATGCATGTGCTTGCGCGCCAGGTCCATCACCAAGGTGACCTTTGTCTCGGCGACCTCGTAGGTGAAGATCCCGCATTCGCCGACGCCGTTCTGATGCACATGCATCATGATCTGGGTCGCTTCGGCGCGGTCCTTGTTGAAGAACCKCTCGAGCACATGCACCACGAATTCCATCGGGGTGTAGTCGTCGTTGAGCAGGAGCACGCGATAGAGATTGGGCTTGCGTGTCCTGGTCCGCGTCAGCACGGCGGTGCCGGCCCCTTCGCGGCCACCGCCATCGACGGGAGAACTTGGGCGTTTCGGCCGATCGGCCATTGAGAGCGGCGCGCGCAGGTCTTCGCCGTCGCCCCGAGGCCCCGCTTCCGTTCCGCTTCCCATGGTCGCCGCTGTCTTCAAAGCTATCGTCCTGACGCTTCACCGCAGATAATGCGCCGCAAGAGAATTTACAGGCCTCTCCTCCCCTTCGCCAGTCCGTTCCATGCAGGTGGGGCACAAGCATGGCGGGCACGAAGGAATTTGTGGATGACACAGGCCGAAGGCCCCGCCACCGCATGTCCATGATTGGGAACAAGCAACCAGCGTGCCGGATCAGCGGCAGGAACTCGTCTCAACGAGACCGTCACGGAGCGCCCTCCCGGCCGAGGTCCGAGGAAATTGTCCGCCTGATATCCTGATATGTTGAAACCGGGCGCGACGGGCCGGGCCGCGCCCCTGGGCGCCCCGCGGCGTTCAGCCGCCGGCCTCGAACTTGGCCTTGTAGGCAGCCGCCTGGGTCAGGGAATCGATGCCGAAGCTGACCAGGCCGACCGCGGCGCGGCCTGCGACAGCCCTGACGACCGCGGCACCCGGCTCGACGCCGAAGCCTCCGCAGAGCTCGATCAGTTCGACGCCCTCGGCGATCAGGGACAGAGCAACGTCAGGGGCCGCTTCGGGCGTCGGCACGAAGACGATCGTCAGGCGCTCCGAGGCCGTTTCCCGCACGATACGATCGATGGCAGGGTCGCTGCCGTCCATGAGGATCATCGAGGCCCAGATATTCACAGCAGGTTCTCCCGGTCATTGGGGTGCGTTGCTGCCTGTACGGTCCAGGCAGAGTTTCCAGCAGATCGCTTGTGCTCCGGCAACGAGCCGCCACAGGAGCATCGCGGCCAATTGAATGCCCTAACGGAAGGGCAAATCAATGGAAAGCACGCCTGCGCTCTGCTCCCCCGGCCTGCGTTGCCCTGGCGATCAGCTGCTCGCCGGCCCGCTCTCCGGGACAGCCCATCGGCCCGCTACGAAGCGCCCCTGTCGGCCAGGCCGAGGCAGGCCCGCCCTTCGCCGTCATGGAAGAGGCGAATGCCATTGCGCTCGAACACGTCCCGGTCCTTCCGCAGATTTTCCGACCGGACGCCCGCCGTTGAAGTTTCCATGCGGCGAATGGTGGAGAAGGAAACCTGCGCTTCCCTGGCAAGCGTAGGCGCCGACCAGTTCAGGAGCGCGCGCGCCGCCCGCACCTGCGCGGCGTGCAGCGGTGCCGTCTGCCGCGGTTGCGGACGGGCGTCGTGTTCATAGGTCGTGCAGCCAATCCACTCCCGGATCTCCCCGCTGGGTCCGCGCACCGGGAGCGCTCGTCCGGTGAGGGTGACATAATCCCCTTTCACGGTCCGGACCCTGATCGTGGCCTGATATTCCTTCTCCGTCGCGACCGCAGACTTCCAGGCTTCGAGGAAGGTCCTTCGATCATCCGGGTGAATGGCCGCCAGTTCATCCCAGTTCCTGGCTTCCGCCGGTGACTGCCCCGTGAGCTTCGACCACTCCGTCGTCTCGACCAGCTTTCCATTCGGATAGGCGCGCCAGACGTGATCACCCAGCAGGCGAGAGAGCGCCTGCCGCCACATCGTCTCGAGATCGAGCGTCGTCATGAGATGCTGTAACGGGGCCTGCGTCGCGCGCTGCCCATTGCCACTTGCGTCTRGAAGGGCAAGCTGTCGCCGTTCCCGTACCGACCCTGAAGGTGGAGGATTACGGGATGTGGCTGTTCATCGGATTGGATGTGTCATTGGCGAAGACT
>NZ_JBFTZN010000011.1:0-62698 GCF_056406775.1 Allobosea sp. P1_A7 | reverse complement strand
GATCGGGTCTCCAAACCGTCTCCTTACTCTGGATCGCGCGCCGTGAAAATGACCTCGCGCTATGCGCCCTTCACAAAGCAACATCCGCGCCAATACGCGCAATGACCTTCACGAGACCGGCCGTCCGGTCACCGCCTCGCGACGAGCGCGGCGGATCGCCTGCTCCGCCCGCCGGGTCGCGACCTTCCGGGAGGTCTCGTGGCCCATGCGGATCGGCTCGCCCCATGCGAGCTCAACGTCGATCGCACCGGAATTGAGCATGGCTTTAAGATGGGGTGCGAGCTCCGTATCGCCATACCACGCCAGCGACGAACGCTCGACGCGTCCGCCCGCCATCCCGTGAAAGCCGGTATAGGTGATCGAGAGCGGATAGACCGTGATGTCGCCGTTATTGTCATTGCGGCCGAGCGCTTCGTGAACGGCGCCGAGCAGGGAAGACCGCAGCGGCAACGTTCTCGTGCCGTCGCCCGTGGTGCCTTCGGCAAAGAGCACCACCGCCTGCCYGTCGGAAATTCGCTTGCCCATCTCTGCGGTGATGCCGGCGGTTGCGGTCTTGCGCGTTCGGTCGATGAACAGCGTGCGCTGCACTGCGGCCAGGAACCCGATCACCGGCCAGGTCGCAACCTCGGCCTTGGCAACAAAGGAAAGCGGCTGCGTGGCGCCGATCACCGGAATGTCGAGCCAGGAGACATGGTTAGCGACGATCAGTCCGCCTGCGCCCTTCGGCGGCGGGGTGCCGCGGACATGACGCCGGACGCCGAGGCAGGTGCAGGCCAGCCGATGAAACCACAGCGGCACGGTCCAGCCATGCCGTGGCCCAAGGCGCAATGCGACGAGCTGCACCGGAACAAGCGCGACAGTGCCGAGACCGAGCAGGACGAGCCGCAGGATCGCGCCGGGGCGTAGACCATTCATGCGGGGCGTGGCTCCCGTCGCGCGGATCGCGAAAGTGTGAAGGACAGAAATCCGGTGCGCTTCATGGACGACGTGGCTGCCGCTGTCACGCGAGATCGAGCCGCATGGTGACGGCGGTGGCGCGCGTGCCGTCGGCCTTGGGATAGTAGCCCTTGCGCCGCCCGACCTCGCGAAAGCCGAAATGCCGGTAGAGCCGGTCGGCAGCGGCGTTGCCGTCTTCCACCTCGAGATAGACATGGGCGACGCCCAGGCCAGCGAGTTGGCTGAGATGGGCCGAGAGCAATGCGCGACCAAGTCCGCTGCCGCGCTGGCGGGGCGAGACGACGATGCTCAGGATCTCGGCCTCGTCCACGGCCCGTCGAGACATCACGAAGCCGGCGGGGTTAGGCTCGTTGCCGGCGAACACGCCGTCGGCGACGACGGCGCTGTCCACCAGAAGCCCCGCGCATTCTCCGGGCTCCCAGCCGCGGGCGAAGCCGCCGAGATGATGAAGTGCCGCGACATGGCGTGCATGCCGCACGTCGAGGCGCGCTGTCCGCGCCGGCGCAGCGTGAGGGTGCAGAAGTTTACGCAGCCAATCCATGCCGCTTGATCGCATGTTCCCGGGAGCCGGCAAAACGTCGAAATGGACGCCGTCAGCGCCGCGGCAAGCGGGCGCGATCCTGCGGTGTCGTCTCCGGCTCCTTGAGGTAGAGCGGGCGCGGCGGCGCGGCGGCAGGATCGGCGAGAAGGCCCAGTCGTGCGACCCAGGTCACATCCGGAGCCTTGGCATCGTCGATGACCAGCGCATCGAGCCCGATCGCCCAGGCCTCATTCGCAACGGCGAGCGCCGAGGAGCCGACGAGGCTGACCGGACCGGCACCGATCGCGCGCGCAGCATCCCGATAATTGACCTGCCGAATCGAAACGAGTTGCTTGCCCTGCGAGCTCAGCGCCTGGAACCAGACCTGGCCATGCTTGGCGTCCAGCGCGGCGGCGACGACGCGGCCCGACTCCCTGCCAATGAGGGGCGCGGCGGTTGCCGCCAGCGTGGTCACGCCGACGGCGGGGATTCCCGCAGCCAGCGCGATGGCGCGTGCGGCGCTGATTCCGACGCGCAGGCCGGTGTAACTGCCCGGCCCGATGGTCACGGCGACGCGGTCTAGCGAGGCGAACCCGCCGTCGACGGTGTTCATCACCCGCTCGATCAGCGGCATCAACGCCTCGGCATGTCCGCGATCCATCGCAACCTGTTCGCGTGCGAGGGGCGTGGTTTCACCCATGTCGAGGACACAGGCGGAACAGGCGCCAAGCGCGGTGTCGATGGCGAGAATGCGCATCAGGTCACGATCCTGAGGAATGCAGAACGGCGTTCGGACAAGATCATGCCCAGGCGAATAATATCAGACGGCCTCGACTTCGCGCACATCCGGAAGGAAGTGGCGCAGCAGATTCTGGATGCCGTGCTTCAGCGTCGCAGTCGAGGACGGGCAGCCCGAGCAGGATCCCTTCATCGCGAGATAGACGACGCCGTCCTTGAACCCGCGGAAGGTGATGTCTCCGCCATCGCCGGCGACCGCAGGGCGGATGCGTGTCTCCAGCAGATCCTTGATCGTCTCGACGGTGGCGGCGTCCTCCGGCGCGAAGAATTCGCCTTCGTCCGTGACATCGGCCTTCGAGCCGTCCGAGAGGACCGGCGCACCCGACATGAAGTGCTCCATGATGGCGCCGAGGATCGCGGGCTTGAGATGCGGCCATTCGCCGCCCGACTTGGTGACCGTGATGAAGTCGGAACCGAGGAAGACGCCGGAGACGCCGGTGACGGCGAAGAGACGCAAGGCCAGCGGCGAACGGTCGGCCTGCTCGGCGTCGCGCAGCTCCAGGGTGCCGTCCGGCATGACGGTGCGTCCGGGCAGGAATTTCAATGTCGCCGGGTTCGGCGTGGCTTCAGTCTGGATGAACATGGTGGCCTCCGGTGCCGGCGGGTCAAGGCCGCCGTTCCTGAGCCCGATATAGGCGCGTTGCTGGAATCATTCCAGCGCCAACCCGGCCTTGCGGATCAGGCCAGCGCGTCGATCTCCTCGTCCTCGAGATGGCCGGGCACGATTGCGACCGGGATCGGGAAGGTGCCGGCCGATTTGCCGGCGAGTGCGCTGACCAGCGGGCCTGGACCGTCGCGCCCGGTGCCGGCGGCGAGCACCAGCAGCGAGATGTCCTCGTCGGCCTCGATCAGTTTGACGAGTTCGTCCGACTTCACGCCGGTGCGGACAACCTTCTCGGGCTCGAGCCCGGCGAGCGCACGCACGGTCGCGGCCGCATCGTCCAGCAACCGTTCGGCTTCCGCTTCCGCCTCGGCCTGCATCACCTCACCGACACCCAGCCAGGTCTCGTGCTCGGGCGGCGTGATGACGCCGAGCAGCACGATCGAGGCGCCGATACGCGCGCACCGCCGCGCGGCGAAGCGCACGGCCTTGGCGCATTCTTCGCTATCGTCGACCACCGCGAGGAATTTCGGGCGATGGCCCGTTTCATAGGACCGCCGTCGCGTCACCATCGATTCAAACCTGCCGCCGCTTCGGGAGAGCCCATGGTGGCCTGCGCCGCAACGTCAGCGCAAGCCCACCTGCGTCACCGGCCGCGGACGAAGCCGACCACGTCCTTGACGTCGCGCATGATCGGGGCGGCAATCTCTGCTGCGCGCTCGGCGCCTTGCCCGAGAATACCATCGATATGGGAGGGGTCAGCGAGCAGGTGGCGCATCTCGCCGGCGATCGGCGCCAGCTTCGTCACGGCGAGATCGACAAGCGCCGCCTTGAAGGCCGAGAACTGTCCGCCGCCAAACTGTCCGAGCACCTTTGCCCTGCTTTCGCCGCTCAGGCCGGCATAGATGCCRACGAGATTTTCGGCCTCGGGCCGGCCCTCAAGGCCCTTCTCCTCGGATGGCAAGGCCTCGGGATCGGTCTTCGCCTTACGGACCTTCTGCGCGATGGTTTCGGCGTCATCGGTCAGATTGATTCGGGAATAGTCGGATGCGTCCGACTTGGACATCTTCTTGGTGCCGTCGCGCAGGCTCATCACACGCGGCGCCGGGCCCTGGATCATCGGCTCGGGCAGCGGGAAGAAGCCGAGCTCGCCGGTGCCGAGGCCGCGAGCGGCGATCTGCTCGGCGAAGTCATTGTTGAACTTCTGCGCGATATCGCGCGCCAGTTCGAGATGCTGCTTCTGGTCCTCGCCGACCGGCACATGCGTCGCCTTGTAGAGCAGGATGTCGGCCGCCATCAGATTCGGATAGGCGTAGAGTCCGACCGAGGCGTTCTCGCGGTCCTTGCCGGCCTTTTCCTTGAACTGGGTCATGCGATTGAGCCAGCCGAGGCGGGCAACGCAGTTGAACACCCAGGCAAGTTCGGCGTGCTGCGCGACCTGGCTCTGGTTGAAGATGATGCTCTTCTTCGGGTCGACGCCGGCGGCGAGATAGGCCGCTGTGACCTCGCGGATGGCACGCGTCAGCTCGGCAGGGTCCTGCCAGACGGTGATAGCGTGCATGTCGACCACGCAATACACGCAGTCATAGCTCTCCTGCATCGCGACCCAGTTCGTGAGCGCGCCGAGATAATTGCCGAGGTGAAGCGTCGAGGTCGGCTGCATGCCGGAAAAGACGCGTTGGGGAAATTCGGCCATCAGGCGCTCCATTGTCGCGAGCGGGTATCAGGAACGCGGCGTTCTGGCGGAAGCGCGGGCAAGGCGCAAGTGCGGGAGGCCGAAAGCGCCGAAGAGGGCGCCAGCAAGGCCATAGGCCGCGAGGCCGCCGAGACAGAGCGCGGCCAGGGACGCAATCCGCAACAGCAGGGGCTCGCCCGGGGCGAGCGAGGTCGTCAGCGCCGGCAGAAGCAGGAGGAGCGCGCCCAGCATGATGGCGCTGGCGCCCAGTATGGCGATGATCGGCCGCAGGCTTGCAAGGCTCGGCCGCCACAGGCCCTGGCGCCGCAGATGGAGCGACAGCAGAACGGCCTGGGCAACAAAGGCGAGGCTTGCTGCGAGGGCGGCGACGGTCGCGGCATCCTTGCCGGGCGCAGCGCCATAGCCGGAGAAAACGGCCACCAGGACGGCGGCTAGTCCAGCAAGCAGCGGGATACGTGGCATGCGCCGGACGAAATAGACCTGACCGAAGACCTTTGCCATCACCGCGAAGGGAAGACCGAGCGCGAAAGCTGCCAGGGCTCCTGCTGTGCGCACCCGATCTTCAGGGCCGAAACGGCCATGCTCGAACAGCACCGATACGATCGGCTCGGCCAGCGCGGCCAACGCGACGGCCGCCGGCACGGCAAGCGCCAATCCGAGCGCCAGCGCACGACCGAGCATGGCATCGTCCCGCGCACTCTCATGGCTCGCCATTTCGGAAAGCACGACGGTGCCCATCGCGACGCCGACGAAGCCGAGCGGCAGCTGGAAGATGCGGTCGGCGTAATAGAGCGCCGCGACCGCTCCGCCTTCTGTCGAGGCGATCTGCATCGCAACCAGCAGGACGAGTTGTGCGCTCGATGCCGCGAGCAGGGTCGCGCCGCCGGTGCGCATGAGGCGGCTCATGTCAGGCGACCAGCGCAGACTGAGGCGCGGCAGCCCGATCCTGTGCAATCGGAGCAGGATCAGGCCGAGATGGGCGAACCCGGTCAGGCTGACGAAGATGGCGAGCAGACTGGCGCTCACCATGGCCTCTGCGCCCCGCGAGAGCTGGACCAGCAGCACGCCGAGCAGGATGGCGTTCATCAATGCCGGCGCGAGAGCCGCCGTCGTGAACCGGCGCTCGGCGTTGAGCAGCGCAGCCAGCAACGCGGCGAGCGTCGTCAGCAGCAGGAAAGGCAGCATCAACCGGGTAAAATGGCTGGCCAGCGCAAGCGTTTCGGGCTCGTTCGCAAAGCCGCCGGCCAGCCCCAGCACCAGCCAGGGCGTGAACATTTCGCCGAATGCGATCAGCATCAGCAGCAGCAGACCGAGATGCGCCGTGGCTTCTCCGGCGAAGCCACGAGCCGCCGCTTCGCCGCGCGAAGCCTTGATGTCGAGATAGAGCGGTACGAAGGGCGCATTCAGTCCGCCTTCGCCGAGCACGCGCCGGACCAGATTGGGCAGGCGCAGGGCTGCCAGGAAGGCATCCGCGACCGGGCCGGCACCGAGCAGGCGCGCGATCAGCACATCTCTGGCGAAGCCGAGCAGGCGCGACAGCACCGTGGCAGCGCCGACCACCGCCGAATCGCGCGCAAGGCGCGACCCGGTAGGACTCGGCTCCGCCGGTGGCTGCATCACAGGATGAACCGGCTCAGATCCGCATTTTTGGCGAGGTCGCCGATCCGCGCTTCGACATAGGGCGCGTCGATCGTGACGGTCTCGCCCGAGCGGTCTGTGGCCGTGAATGAAATCTCGTCGAGAATCCGTTCGATCACGGTCTGGAGCCGCCGCGCGCCAATATTCTCGACGGTGGAGTTTACCGCGACGGCGATGCGGGCAATGGCGTCGATCGCGTCCGGGGTGAAGTCGACCGTGACCTCCTCGGTCGCCATCAGTGCGACCGTCTGCTTGATCAGGCTCGCCTCGGTCTCGGTCAGGATGCGCTTGAAATCCTCGACATCGAGCGGCTGCAATTCGACGCGGATCGGCAGGCGTCCCTGCAACTCGGGCAGCAGGTCGGACGGGCGCGACACATGGAAGGCCCCCGACGCGATGAACAGGACGTGGTCGCTCTTCACCGGCCCGTGCTTGGTGGCAACCGTGGTGCCCTCGATCAGCGGCAGCAGGTCACGCTGTACGCCCTCACGCGAGACGTCTGCGCCGCCTCGGCCCTCGCGCGCGCAGATCTTGTCGATCTCGTCGAGGAAGACGATGCCGTTATTCTCGACCTCGCGGATGGCATCCTGGACGATCGCGTCCTGGTCGATCAGCTTGTCGCTCTCCTCGGCGATCAGCGGGCCATAGGCATCCTTGACGAGGATGCGCCGCGGCTTGCCCTTCTGGCCGAAAGCCTTGCCGAACATGTCGCCGAGCGAGATCGCGCCGATCGAGGCACCGGGCATGCCGGGCAATTCGAACATCGGGGTCGAGCTCGCGCCAGAGGCGATCTCGACCTCGATCTCCTTTTCGTCGAGTTCGTTTGCGCGCAGCTTGCGACGGAAGGAATCGCGCGTCGCCGGGCTGGCCGTCGACCCCACCAGCGCGTCGAGCACGCGCTCCTCGGCTGCAAGATGTGCCTTGGCCTGGACATCCTTGCGCCGGGCCTCGCGGACGAGGCTGATGCCGATCTCGAGGAGATCGCGAATGATCGATTCGACGTCGCGACCGACATAGCCGACCTCGGTGAACTTGGTCGCCTCGACCTTGAGGAAGGGCGCATTGGCGAGGCGCGCCAGCCGGCGCGCGATCTCGGTCTTGCCGCAGCCGGTCGGCCCGATCATCAGGATGTTCTTGGGAGCGACCTCTTCGCGCAGCGGCCCTTCGAGCTGCTGACGGCGCCAGCGGTTGCGCAGCGCGATGGCGACGGCACGCTTGGCATCCTTCTGGCCGACGATGAAGCGGTCGAGCTCGGAGACGATCTCACGGGGGGAAAAAGAGGTCATGGATACTTCCGATTGGGCGTCAGCGGACATCAGGCGATGTCGAGGCTCTCGATGACGAGGCTGTGGTTGGTGTAGACGCAGATGTCGCCGGCGATCTTCATCGCTTTGCGCACGATCGTCTCGGCGTCGGGCTCGACATCGACCAGCGCGCGCGCCGCTGCCAGGGCGAAGTTGCCGCCGGAGCCGATGGCCATCACCGAGCCATGTTCGCCCGCTTCCGGCTCCAGCACGTCGCCCGTGCCGGAGATCAGCAGGCTGACCTCCTTGTCGGCGACCAGCAGCATCGCTTCCAGCCGGCGCAGATAGCGGTCGGTGCGCCAATCTTTGGCGAGCTCGACGCAGGCGCGCAGCAATTGCGTCGGGTATTGCTCGAGCTTGGTCTCCAGCCGTTCGAACAGGGTGAAGGCATCGGCTGTTGCGCCCGCGAAGCCGGCGATCACCGCACCCTTGGCGAGGCGGCGCACCTTCTTGGCGTTACCCTTCATGATGGTCGGGCCGAGCGAGACCTGCCCGTCGCCGCCGATCACCACGCGCCCGCCCTTGCGCACCATCAGGATGGTGGTGGCGTGCATCACGGGGGCCTTGTTGTCGTTATCCATCAGAGCGTCTTCCAGTGTTTCCGGCCGTCCGCCAGATGTAGGGCTTTTCAGGCGCTGCACAATCGGCCGGGTGGCGTGAGCGTCAACGCGCTGCTAGAGCATGTCCCGCAAAAGTGGGATGCACTTTTGCCACGAGAACATGCTTCAGCAGCCACTTTGGCGCGAATTCTTGTCGCTCGGCTGATTTCAGTCGAGCGGAAAGCGCGCTAAAGCACCGGCCAGCAAGGTCACAAGGGCTTTTCAAATGCGTTCGGGCGAAGTGAAGCGCCGCACCAATGAAACCGATATCTCGGTCAAGCTCTCGCTCGACGGCACGGGCAAGGCCGAGATCGCGACAGGCGTCGGCTTCTTCGACCATATGCTCGATCTCTTTGCCCGCCATTCGCTGATCGATCTTGCGGTCACGGTGAAAGGCGATACCCATATCGATGATCACCACTCGGTCGAGGATGCGGGCATCGCGCTCGGCGAGGCGGTAAAGCAGGCGCTCGGCGACAAGAAGGGCATCCGCCGCTACGCCGACGTGCATCTGCCGATGGACGAGACGCTGACCCGCGTCGCCGTCGACGTCTCCGGCCGGCCCTTTCTGGTGTTCCGCACGAGCTTCAAGGCCGAGAAGATCGGCACGTTCGATACCGAGTTGGTGCGCGAGTTCTTCCAGGCCTTCGCGATCAATGCGGGCCTGACCCTGCATGTCGAGACACTCTACGGCGACAATGCCCATCATATCGCCGAGAGCTGCTTCAAGGGGTTGGCGCGGGCGTTGCGTCACGCGCTCGAGGTCGATCCGCGCGAAGGCGGCCGCGTGCCGTCCACCAAGGGCGCGCTATAAGGGGCCATGACATGGCGTTCTATACGGTCCTGATTCCGCCGCCCGGTTCCGGCAGCGAGCGCGACGATATCGAGCAGGCGCGGCTCCTGCCCGAGACATTCTCCTGGGCAGCCTTCCTCTTCACGGGCTTCTGGCTGCTGGCGAAGCGGCTCTGGCTGGCGACGCTCGTCTTCGCGCTGGTCTGGGCTGCCGTGTATTACGCGCAGAGCGATCTCGGGCTCGCCAGCGGTGCGGCGCTGCTGGCGCAATTCGTCATCGGGCTCTTCCTCGGGCTCGAAGGCCGGAACCTGATCGCGCGCAAGCTGCTGCGGAAAGGCTGGCGGCTTGCCGATGTGATCGAGGCCCMCGATCTCGCGAGCGCCGAACGACGCTATTTCGAGCGGGCTCTCGAAAGCCGGCCCGCGCCGGCTCCGCGCGAAGCCGCGCCGGTTCCTGCGCGTTTCCAGTCTTCAAGCGCAGTCCCGGTGATCGGACTCTTTCCTGAGGCGCAAGGCCGATGACCCAGTCCGTCGCCATCATCGATTACGGATCCGGCAATCTGCATTCGGCCGCCAAGGCCTTTGAGCGTGCGGCGGCCGAGTCCGGCATTGCCTCCACTATTCGCGTCACCAGTGATCCGGCGGTCGTGCGTGCGGCCGATCGCATCGTCCTGCCGGGCGTCGGCGCCTTCGCCGATTGTCGCCGCGGGCTCGATGCCGTCTCCGGTATGGTCGAGGTTCTGGAGGACGTCGTCCGCGGCAAGCAGCGCCCCTTTCTCGGCATCTGCGTCGGCATGCAGCTCCTCGCAAGCCGTGGGCTCGAATACACGGTGACGGACGGCCTCGGCTGGATTCCGGGCGATGTCGCCCTGATCAGGCCGACCGACGAGAGCCTCAAGATCCCGCATATGGGCTGGAACAATCTGCATGCGCAGGATGAGCATCCGTTGCTCGCCGGCATCGAGACCGGCCCGGGCGGCCTGCATGCCTATTTCGTGCATTCCTACGCGCTGACGCCGGAGCGGGCCGAGGATGTGCTGGCGCTGACCGAGTATGGCGGGCCCGTCACCGCCATGGTGGTGCGCGGCAACATCGCCGGCACGCAGTTCCACCCCGAGAAAAGCCAGAAGCTCGGACTGAAGCTGATTGCCAATTTCTTGGGATGGACACCGTGATTCTGTTCCCCGCCATCGATCTCAAGGACGGTCGCTGCGTTCGCCTGAAGCAAGGCGACATGGCCCAGGCGACCGTCTTCAATGACGATCCGGCTGCGCAAGCCGCGGAATTCGAGGCGCAGGGTTTCGAATGGCTCCATGTCGTCGATCTCGACGGCGCCTTTGCCGGTAAGCCGATGAATGCTGCAGCTGTCGAGGCCATCCTCGGCCGGGTCGCGTTTCCGGTGCAGCTCGGCGGCGGCATTCGCGACATCGCGACCGTCGAGGGCTGGCTCACCAAGGGCGTGCGCCGCGTCATCATCGGCACGGCCGCGGTGCGGGATCCGGCTTTCGTGCGCGAAGCGGCGAAGGCCTTTCCGGGCCAGGTCGCCGTCGGCATCGATGCGCGCGACGGCTTCGTCGCGGTCGAAGGCTGGGCCGAAACCTCTTCGCTTGCCGCGGTTGATCTTGGCCGCCGCTTCGAGGACGCGGGTGTCGCGGCGATCATCTACACCGACATCGCGCGCGACGGCATGCTCCAGGGCATCAACTGGGACGGCACGATCGCGCTCGCCGGGGCGCTGACCATTCCGGTGATCGCGTCGGGCGGGCTCGCCTCGATGGCCGATATTGAGCGCCTCTGTGCCCCCGACGCCGCCATCCTGGAAGGCGCGATCACGGGCCGCGCGCTCTATGATGGGCGCATCGATCCGGCCGCAGCGCTGGCGCGGATCGCTCAGGCGGACAAGGGGAAGGCGGCATGAGCCTGAAGACCCGCATCATTCCCTGCCTCGACGTCAAGGACGGCCGTGTCGTCAAGGGCGTGAAATTCGTCGATCTCGTCGATGCCGGTGATCCGGTCGAGGCCGCCAAGGCCTATGACGCAGCCGGCGCGGACGAACTCTGCTTCCTCGACATCACGGCGAGCCATGAGGATCGCGGCATCCTGTTCGATGTGGTGACGCGCACCGCAGAGGCCTGCTTCATGCCGCTCACCGTGGGCGGCGGCGTCCGAACGGTCGACGATATCCGCAAGCTGCTCTTGGCCGGGGCCGACAAGGTCGCGATCATGACGGCGGCCGTGCAGCGGCGTGCCTTCGTCAAGGAAGCGGCGGAAAAGTTCGGCGATCAGTGCATCGTCGTCGCGATCGACGCCAAGAAGGTGGCGCCGGAGCGCTGGGAGATCTTCACCCATGGCGGCCGCAATGCGACCGGGCTCGATGCCGTCGCCTATGCCCGCGAGGTGGTCTCGCTCGGCGCCGGCGAGCTGCTGCTGACCTCGATGGACCGCGACGGCACCGGGGCAGGCTTCGATCTTGACCTGACCAGCCGGATTGCCGATGCGGTTTCCGTGCCCGTCATCGCGTCCGGCGGTGTCGGCACGCTCGACCATCTCGTCGACGGCGTGCGGGAGGGCCATGCCAGTGCCGTGCTGGCGGCCTCGATCTTCCACTTCGGGACTTTCACCATCCCCCAGGCCAAAGCCCATATGGCGGCGGCAGGGCTGGCGATGCGGCTGGATTGAGCGATGAGCGGCTTTACACTGTCCGATCTCGAAAAGATCGTCGCCGAGCGGGGAAGGGCCTCCCCCGAAGAGTCCTGGACCGCCAAGCTCCTGGCTGGCGGGCCGGAGCGCGCCGCCAAGAAGCTCGGCGAAGAGGCTGTCGAAACCGTGATTGCAGCTGTGCAAGGCGACAAGCAGGCTTTGATCGCCGAAAGTGCCGATTTGCTCTATCATCTGTTGGTCGTGCTTTCGTCGCGCGATGTTGCATTGCAAGATGTGTTGAGCCAGCTTGAGGCCCGTACCGCCCGGTCCGGTCTGGCTGAGAAGGCGGCGAGGAAACCCTGAGCCATGTTGCCGAAGGCCGGATCCGGCTTTCGAAAAGGCGGCATGCTCAGAGTCCAGTCGAGGATATCCGAGCCTTGAATCTCGAAGTCTGGAATGCGGATCGCGGCAGCATGGACCAACGTCTGATCCCGGCCGCGGCCGATCCCGATCTGGTTTCACCCTATCGGACCTTCACGCGGGACGAGTGGGCGCATCTGCGCGCCGATACGCCGCTGACGCTTTCGGTCGACGACCTGACCAAGCTGCAATCGATCAATGATCCGATCTCGCTGGACGAGATCGTCGCGATCTACCTGCCGCTGTCGCGGCTGCTGTCGCTCTACGTTGCGGCCACGCAAGGCCTGTTCAAGGCGACGCAGCGTTTTCTGCTGGCAGAAGCCGAGGTCAAGGTTCCCTATATCATCGGCGTCGCCGGCTCGGTCGCAGTCGGCAAGTCGACCACGGCACGGGTATTGAAGGCGCTGCTCTCGCGCTGGCCGAACACGCCCAAGGTCGAACTCGTCACCACGGACGGCTTCCTGCTGCCCAATGCCGAACTCGAGCGGCGCGGGTTGATGCAGCGCAAGGGTTTTCCGGAAAGCTATGACAGTTCCGCGATCCTGCGTTTCCTCTCCGATGTCAAAGCCGGCAGGCCTGCGGTCTTGGCGCCGGTCTATTCGCATCTTGTCTACGATGTCGTTCCCGGTGAGCAGGTCACTGTCGAGCGGCCGGATATCCTGATCCTCGAAGGCCTCAACGTTCTGCAGCCGAGCCGGATGCCGAAGGACGGCAAGGTCATCCCCTTCGTCTCCGACTATTTCGATTTCTCGGTCTATCTCGACGCGCATGAGGACGACCTGCACCGCTGGTACGTCAACCGCTTCATGACGTTGCGCCAGACCGCCTTCCGCGATCCTCGCTCCTTCTTCCGCAAATATGCCGAGATCGGTGAGGAGGAGGCCCTGTCGATCGCCGAGAATCTATGGACCGGGATCAACATGCCGAACCTGCAGGAGAACATCCTGCCGACGCGCCAGCGCGCCAGCCTGATCCTGACCAAGGGCGCGAGCCATCGCATCCAGCAGGTCGCGCTGCGCCGCCTCTGAGAAACCGGCATGGAGGCTTTGTCCGCGCTCGCGGTGATGGCGGGCGCCGCCTTCGTTGCGGCCTCGATCCTTCCGGCGCAGTCGGAAGCCGTCTTTGTCGGCCTGCTCGCGGCAGGGAGTGCCGAACCGCTGACGCTGTTCCTGGTCGCGAGCCTCGCGAACACCGCGGGTTCGGTCCTCAACTGGTGGATCGGTCGATTGATCACGCGAGGCGGGCTGGGGAGATTGCCGGCCAGGCTGCGCCCGGACCCTGCGAAACTCGGCAGCGCCCAGGCCTGGTTCGGTCGTTTTGGCTGGCCGTCCTTGCTTCTTGCCTGGCTGCCGATTGTCGGCGACCCGCTGACGGTCGTCGCCGGCACTTTGAATTACCCACTCGGCCGCTTCACGCTGCTCGTCTTCATCGGCAAGGCTGCACGCTACGCTGCGCTCTGGGCCGGCTGGGTCGCAGCGTCATAGCCTTGGGCTCAGGCAAGACGCGTATCGGTTTTATGTGCGAGCGCTGCCTCACCTTTTTGGATTTTGAGATTTGCGTGTGCGGATGTCTCGGGCTACCAGCAAGCCCCTTACTTCAGGAGATCTGATCATGAGCATCCAGCGCATCGGTATCGGCCCCCGCATGTCCAAGGCCGTCGTGCATGGCAACACCGTCTATCTCGCCGGTCAGGTCGCCGATAAGGCTGCCGGCAAGAGCGTTGCCGAGCAGACCGCCGACATCCTCGGCATCATTGACGGCCTGCTGGCCGAAGCCGGCACCGACAAGACCAAGCTGCTGATGGTCAATATCTGGCTCTCCGACATGTCGACCTTCGCAGAGATGAACGGCGTCTGGGACAAGTGGGTCGTCGCCGGCCAGACTCCCGGTCGCGCCACCGTCGAAGCCAAGCTTGCCGCGCCGCAGTTCACGGTCGAGATCGCGGTCATCGCCGCGAAGTGAGACGCCAGTGCTGATCTGGAACGGGAGGATGCCATCAGCGGGTCGGAGGAGATCGCGCCGCTCCTAGTGCGCGTCACCGTGCGCTACGGCCTGCCGGCAGTGGCGCTGCCGCTTCCTGGGGAAGCGCTGCTTGACCGCAAGGCGCAGGATTTCCTCGCAGTAGCAGGTCGACTCGGCGATCCACTTGGCGACGAGGCCACCCGGCATCTGCGAAGCGAGGCGGCGGCAGCGCTTGCCGCCGGCCGCTTCGCCGATGCGGACAAGGCGCTGGCTCAGGCCGAGCTCCAAGTGATCGGCGGCTCGACCGATCTTTCGGCGCTGACGGTCGCCCAGCGGCTCACGGCCGGCGGGAACCGCACCGACCGGGCGGCGATCAGCTTTCTGCGCATGACGTCGGAGGCCTATCGCGAGGCCGCTGCCCGCTATGGCGAAGCGTCTGCGCTAATCGGTCTGGCCGATCTCGATCGCAGTCGGGATCTGGCTCTCGCCCAGGCGAAAGCGCTGGCGCGGATCAGCGAGGATTTCGGTGGGCGAGACGGCTATGACGCGGCCACTGGCTTGCTGCGCCGTTTGCTCGAGGGCTTCGACAGCCTCGAGGATACGGTCGCCTTTGCCGGGGCCCAGGACGCTTTCGCTGCCGTGCTCGAGAGCCTCGCGGAGATGTCCGGCGATGGCAAACTACGCGTCGAGGCGCTCGGCTGTTGCCGGGCGGCATTAGAAGACCTCCGCCGGGATGAAGCGCCGGCCCTCTGGCATGGATTGAAGGTCCGCTTTGGCCGACTTGCCTCGATGCTGGGTGAGGCCAGCGCGGACGATGATCTGCTGGAGGAAGCGGTTGCAGCGTTCGCCGATGTCCTTGCTCGCTGGGATCGAAGTCGCGATGAGGCGCGTTGGCTCGAGGCCGAGCACTTGATTTCTCGCGCGCGCGCCGATCTCGGTTCGCGCCGGAAGGACCTCGCCCTGCTCGAGCGGGCTTTCAACGGCTTCAACAGGGTTGCCAAGACCGTCGACAGGGCGCGGGAGCCTCTGCGCTGGGCCGAGTTGCAGCATCAGATGGGTGGGGTGCTAGCGGCCATGGGCGAGCGCTATAGCGAGCCCGTCGTGCTCGAAGAGGCCATCGCCTTGTTCGCTGCCGCGCTTGAGGAGCGCCGGCGCGAGACCGTCCCCTCCCTTTGGGCGGCAACTACGGCCAGTCACGGACAGGCTTCCCTGCATCTCGCCGAACGCCGCCGTGATCGGGGCCTGGCCGAGCAGGCCCTCGCTCAGATCATGTCCGCGATCGAAGCCTTGCGGGCCAGTGGACACGCCGCGAATGCCAAGCGCCTCGAGGCGCCGTTGATCAAGGCCGGCAGGCTGGTCGAGACACTCCGCAAGAGCTGAGAGCGGGGCTTCCGCGGCTCAGGCCGCTTTCCTCCAGTCCGCGAGCCGCTCAAGTGCCGCATCGAGCGTCGCGTCATGCTTGGCAAAGCAGAAGCGCACCACCGTCTTGACGGCGCCCTCCGCATAGAAGGCGCTGACCGGGATCGCGGCGACACCGTTCTCCGTGACAAGCCTCTGACAGAATGCGGTGTCATCGGTCTCGCCGAGCGGCGCGATGTCGACATTGAGGAAGTAGGTGCCGACGCTTGGCAGCACGCTGAAACCGAGACCCTGCAACCCGCTGGCGAAACGATCGCGCGAGCGCTGGAAAGCGGCCCGCATCCCGTCGAAATAGGAATCATCCTTGCCGAGCCCATAGGCGACTGCAACCTGCAGGTTCGGCGGGGTGGTAAACGTGATGTATTGATGCGCCTTGGCGAGCACGCGCATCAGATTGGGCGCCGCCATCACCATCCCGACCTTCCACCCGGTCAGCGAGAAGATCTTCCCGGCCGACGATATCTTCACCGTGCGCTCGCGCATGCCCGGCCGCACCATCAGCGGTACATGCCTGCGGCCGTCGAAGACGACATGCTCCCAGACCTCGTCGCAGATCGCGACGGCGTCATGCCGGATGCAGAAATCGGCGAGCAGATCGAGATCGGCAGCACTGAAGATCGTCGCGGTCGGATTCAGCGGGTTGTTGAACAGCACGACCCGGGTCTTTGGTGAAAAGGCCTTGGCCAGCGCCTCTTCGCTCAGGCCGAAAGCCGGCGGGGTTAGGGTCACGAATTTCGGGATGCCGCCGGCCCGGCGCACCAGCGGCACATAGGCGTCGTACATCGGCTCGAACAGCACGACCTCGTCACCGGGCGTGATCAACGCCATCAGGGCGCCGGCGATCGCCTCGGTTGCCCCCGAGGTGATCATCACCTCGCTGTCCGGATCGAGATCAAGGCCCTGCCAGTGCTTGTAATGCGTGGCGCAGGCCTGACGCAGTTCCGGCAGGCCCATCATCGGCGGGTACTGGTTCCAGCCGTTCATCACCGCCTCGGCGGCCTTTCGCCGCACATCCTCGGGCCCCGGGTCGTCGGGAAAGCCCTGGCCGAGATTCACGGCGCCGGTCTCGCGCGCGAGCCGCGACATCACTTCGAAGACGCTGGTCTGAAGGGCGGAGAAGATCGGGTTCATCGCAATCTTGTCGAGTTTGGGTGCGAGAGAGCTTGGGCCTCTACCATGTCCCGCTGCCCTGTGCACCGGCTCAAGCAAGCCCTCATGCTCCTGACGGAATATGGAATGATGAATGTTGACATTCATCAGCGGTCAATGCTTATCTCCGTTTCGCCGGTTCACGACGGGCGCCCGCGGTTTCTTCGCCCCTTTGGAGCTGCGGGATATTGGCGTGAACCGGTGACCCTCCCTCTCCATCGCCGCCTGCTTGCCCGCGCCCTGAGCGCCGCCTAAGCAAGCGCCATGGCCGCGCCCAAACCCACCCCCGCCCTGATGATTCTCGGCACCGGCTCGAATGTCGGAAAGTCGCTGCTCGTCGCTGGATTATGTCGGCTCTTTGCCGATCGCGGCCTCAGGGTGCGGCCGTTCAAGCCACAGAACATGTCGAACAATGCCGCAGCGACCGCTTCAGGCGAGATCGGTCGCGCCCAGGCTCTTCAGGCCCGCGCTGCCCGCGTGCCGCCGCATGTCGACATGAACCCGGTGCTGCTCAAGCCGGAGAGCGACACAGGCAGCCAGATCGTGCTGCAGGRCCGCGTCGCAGGCCACCTCGCGTCCGGCGATTTTGCGCGGCGCGGCGATTTCCTCCCGAAAGTACTGGAGAGTTTTGAGCGCCTCAGCGCCGGGGCCGATCTCGTTCTCGTCGAGGGAGCCGGTTCGCCGGCCGAGACCAATCTGCGCGCGCGAGATATCGCCAATCTCGGCTTTGCCCGCGCGGCCGGCGTTCCGGCGCTGCTGATCGGCGACATTGATCGCGGTGGCGTGATCGCCAGTCTCGTCGGCACCCATGCCGTGCTCGAAACCGCCGATCGCGAGATGATTCGGGCCTTTGCCATCAACCGCTTTCGTGGCGACGCAGCACTCTTCAAGGACGGTATCACCACGATTTCGCAGGCGACTGGCTGGCCTTGCCTCGGCATTGTGCCCTGGTTCGCCGAAGCGTCCCGCCTGCCGGCCGAGGACGGGCTCGATCTGACCTCCGGCGCGCGCAAGGCCGGCGCCGTGCTCAAGGTCGCGGTACCGGTGCTGCCGGGAATCGCCAATTTTGACGATCTCGACCCGCTGAAACTGGAGGCCGCCGTCGAACTGGTCATGGTGACCCGCGGCGCGCCGCTGCCGGGCGACGCCGATCTCGTCATCCTGCCCGGCTCAAAGACGACGCTCCGCGATCTCGCGGCTTTGCGCGCCGAGGGCTGGGATATCGATCTCGCTGCCCACCGCCGACGCGGAGGTCATGTCATCGGCCTCTGCGGTGGCTACCAGATGCTCGGGCGTACCGTGCGGGATCCTCATGGTCTGGAGGGACCGGCAGGTGAGGCTCCAGGCCTCGGCCTGCTCGAGGTCGATACTGTGCTGGAGCCTGGCAAGACCGTGCGTGAGGTCGCTTTCACCCATGCGCCCAGCGCATCGTCAGGTCGGGCCTACGAGATTCATCTTGGCCGCACCGAGGGGGCCGACACGCAACGCGCGCCCTTCCGGGTTGGTGAGCGGCGGGAGGGAGCAGCCTCGACCGATGGGCGCGTGATCGGCACCTACCTGCATGGCGCCTTTGCCTCAGATGCCGTCCGTGCCGCCATTCTTGCGGGCATCGCGGGCCGAACGCTGTCTTCGACGCTGAATTACGAGGATGAGGTCGAATTGGCGCTCGACCGTCTGGCCGGACATCTGGCTCGGCATCTCGACATCGATGCGATCTGGACCCTCGCTCACGAGCGGGTGCAATCCGACTGATCGAGTTGCGCCGCCTCGGCGTGGCCTGGCCTGCGACACTTTCACCGCACCCCGGTCTACCCGCCCGGCGACGGATTGACAAACTGGTCAGTTTTGCCGTCTACCGGTCAGAGATGTCAGGAAGATTTGGCTAAAGTCTTTATTCGTCATGGAGTTGACGAATGACGAAATTCATCATAATGATCAATTCCCACCCGAAATCGCCGAGCAACTGAACGAGAAACCGAGTTGAGTCATCTTGAGCGGGATACGAGGCAGTGCATCGTCGATACGGCGGAGCGCTTCTTTCGTGACATCGGCTACCAGAAGACCACGGTGGCGGACATCGCCAAGGCACTGCGGATGAGTCCCGCCAATGTCTATCGGTTCTTCGACTCCAAGAAATCCATCAATGAGGCCGTCGCCGAGCGCTATATGGGCGAGATGGAGGCGGCAGTTACGGCGATCGCGCGGGAAAAGCGTTCCGCTGCCGAGCGGCTTCGGGATATCCTGATCACCAACAACCGCATCAACTCGCTGCGTTATCTCGACCACCACAAGGTGCACGAGATGGTCGCCGCTGCGATGGAGGAGAGCTGGGAGGTCGTCCAGGCCCATATCGGGCGCTATGACGGCATCCTGCGCGGTGTCGTGGCGGAAGGCATCGCTTCGGGCGAATTCCGACCGATGGACTCGCAAGTCGCCACCGCCTGCGTGCGCTTTGCGATGACGCCCTTCTGTCATCCGATGCTGATCTCGCAATGCCTGAGCCTGCCGGGGCCGAGCATCGAGGAGATGGTCGATTTCATTCTCGCCGGTCTCGGCTATTCGCGCGCCAAGGTCTCGCACGCGGAGGCCTGATTTCGCGCGCAGCGCGCTCTTTGCCTGCCGCTTCGCGTTGACAAGGCGGCACGGGAGCGGGATACCCCGCCGGCCATGGCCCTATTCACCAAGCA
Organism: Allobosea sp. P1_A7; assembly: GCF_056406775.1. Lineage (NCBI taxonomy): Bacteria > Pseudomonadati > Pseudomonadota > Alphaproteobacteria > Hyphomicrobiales > Alloboseaceae > Allobosea > Allobosea sp. P1_A7. Next base: position 43,516 of record NZ_JBFTZN010000011.1, on the reverse strand, counting down.
GAATACCAAGAAGCTCGCCGTCATCGTCCATGATCTTCTGGTCACGGCGCTGGCAATCGTTTCCGTTTTTGTGGTGCGGTTCGAGGGCTGGCAGCTCGATGAGCATCTGCGCTACCTGCCGAGCTTCCTGCCGTTTTTCGTCGCCTATGCTGGCGCGGTCTACTGGTTCTTCTCGCTTTATCGCTCGAAATGGCGCTTCGCCTCGCTTCCGGACCTGTCGAACATCGTCAAGGCGGTCACCGTCCTGTCGCTGTCGCTGCTGGTGATTGACTATCTCCTGTTATCACCAAGCCTCTACGGCGCCTTCTATTTCGGCAAGATCACCATCGCACTCTATTGGCTTGTGCAGAACGCGCTGCTCGGCGGCCCGCGCCTCGCCTATCGCTACCTCAAATATTCCCGTTCCAAACAGCATGCCGAGCGCGACGCGGCGCTCCCCGCGCTGCTGCTCGGCCGCGGCGTCGAGGTCGAGATGGTCATTCGCGCCATGGAAGCCGGGACCATGCGCAAATTGAAGCCTGCTGGCATTCTGTCACCGCGCGCCGATGATCTCGGCCAGTCGATCCGCGGCGTTCCCGTGCTTGGTCTGCTGTCTCAGATCGAGACGGTGGCTGGCGACGCGGCCGAACGCGGTGAGCCGTTCCGCCGTATCGTCGCCACTTCGAGCGCCTTGGCACCGGAAGCCGAGCCGGACAAATGGCTCGCCCGGACGCGCAGGCTCGCCTTGCCGATCTCGCGGCTCGATTCCTTCGGCGAAGGCGGGACCGAGACTGAGCTGGCACCGCTGGAGATCGAGGACCTGCTCGTCCGCCCTTCGGTCAAGATCGATCGCGATCGGTTGGGGTCCTTCCTGAAAGGCAAGCGCGTCATCGTCACCGGCGGAGGTGGCTCGATCGGCTCGGAGATCTGCCTGCGCTGCGCGGCCTTCGGTGCTTCGGAGCTCCTGGTGGTCGAGAGCTCGGAGCCGGCGCTGTTCCAGATCACCGAGGAACTCGCGGCTCATCGGCTGGAGACAAGGATCTCGGGAGCGCTTGCCGATGTGCGCGACCGCGCCCGGATCACGCCGCTCTTCACGGCGTTTGCCCCCGACATCGTGATCCACGCCGCAGCGCTGAAACATGTGCCTTATCTCGAGGCCGACTGGGCGGAGGGCATCAAGACCAATGTCTTCGGCTCGATGCATGTCATCGATGCCGCGATCGCTGCTGATGCCAAGATCTTCGTGATGATCTCGACCGACAAGGCGATCGAGCCCGTCTCGATGCTGGGAGCGACCAAGCGTTTCGCCGAGATGTATGCCCAGTCGCGCGATGCCGAGTTTGTCGCAGCAGCCTCCGGCATGCGCCTCGTTGCCGTGCGCTTCGGCAACGTGCTGGGCTCGGTCGGCTCGGTGGTTCCTAAGTTCAAGGCGCAGATCAAGCGCGGCGGTCCGCTGACCGTGACCAGCCCGGAGATGATCCGCTACTTCATGACGATCCGCGAAGCATGCGATCTCGTCCTGACCGCCGCGTCGCATGCCCGCGCCGCAGGCCCAGAGACTGAGCGCGCGGCCGTCTATGTGCTCAAGATGGGCCAACCGGTCAGGATCATGGATCTGGCCGAGCGCATGATTCGGCTCGCTGGCTACGAGCCGGGCGTCGATATCGAAATCGCGATCACCGGCGTCCGCCCTGGCGAGCGTCTGAACGAGATTCTCTTCGCGCATGATGAGCCGATGGCCGAGACCGGGCTCGACGGCGTCATGGCGGCGAAGCCGAGCTTCGCGGCGCGCGCCCGCATGCAGGGCTGGTTCTCGCGCCTGGAAGCCGCCATCAAGGCTGAGGATCGCCTTGCGGCTGAAGCGGTGCTGGAGGAGGCGATTCCGGATTTCAAGCTGCGTCAGCAGCCGCGGCCAGCTGCGCCAGTGCCGGAAGCGTCGCTGCCGGTGGCCGCCAACCGGCCCTGATCAGCCCCTCGGGGCGCGCGACGAGCCCGCCACTGAGCTTGGCGAAGGCCTGTTCCTTCCCGGCCAGCCGCGCCGCCTGCCTCAGGAGGGCCGCTGGAATGGGCAGGAGGCCGGGCTTGCGCCCGAGGCCGGAGCGCATCGCCGCGATCATCTCGGCCACGCTGACGGGCTCGGGGTCGGCAACCGTATAGCTACGCCGTGCCGGACAGGCGGATGTCAGCGCGAAGAGGATCGCGTCGACGAGATTCTCGATGGCGAGCAGCGAGCGCGGGGCATCGAGACCGCCGAGGGGCAAGGGTATCGGCAAAMGCGCCAGCTTCAGGAGCGACGCCATATTCGCTTTGACGCCGGGCCCATAGACCAGAACCGGCCTTAGCGAGATCCAGTCGAGACCGAGCGCGGCGAGTCCCTGCTCCGCTGCAAGCTTGGAGCGGCCATAGGCATCGTCCGGTGCCGGCACGTCGCTCTCGCGAAAATGGCCGTCAAAGGCTCCCGTGAGAGCCTTGATTGAGGAGACATAGACAAATCGCGCGGCGCCTGCTTGCAGAGCAGCTTCCGCCAGCGCGACCGTCGCCTCGGTGTTGATGCGCCGGTAGAGCGATTCGTCGAGACCCGGCCCGGCATGGGCGAGGCCGGCGAGATGGACGACATGGCGGATGCCAGCGACAGCCGGGCGCCAATCCACCGGCTCGGAGAGATCGCCGATCACCACGCATTCGATGCCCTCATCCGCGGGGCTCTCGCGCCGCTGGGCTACCCGGACGCCATATCCCCTCGCACGAATGCCGGCGACGACATGCGGGCCGATGAAGCCGCTCGCTCCTGTAACGAGAACACGTTCGCTCACGGCCGGATCCGCTTGCTGGCGAAGCGCCGCAGCAGCAGCCCGGTCAGCATCGCTGCAAGGGCAAGACAGATGAGCTGTTGCCAAAGCGCGGGAACGGCGACGCTGAGTCCGGCAAGCGCGATCAGGGCAAGGTTGAGCAGCGCGACCTGCATCACGACCTCTCGAACGCTGAAGCCGTTGACGGTGGCCTGCTGGTAGAAATGGCTGCGATGCGCCTCCCAGACTTTCTCGCCGCGCGCCAGCCGCCTGAACAAAGTGATCGTCGAATCCGCGACATGGTAGAGCGGCAGGATCAGCGCGGCGGTCAGTGCGCCGGTTCCCGCCAGGCGGTAAAGCAGATAGGCGCTGAGCAGACCGAGCGGCAGCGAGCCGACATCGCCGAGAAAGAGCCGCGCCACGGGCTTGTTGAACGGCGCGAAGCCGATGATCCCGCCGAACAAGGCGGCGGCGAGCAGGCCACTGGCGGGATCGAGCACCCCGCTGGCGCCCGCCAGGGCAAGCGCACCGGCGAGCGGTGCGATGCCGGCCACGGTGATCCAGTCGATGCCGTCCATGAAATTGGCGAGATTGACGAACCAGAGCCCGGCGATGAGCGCGAGACCGCGCTCGAGCCCGAGCGGCATGAGGTCCGGGAACAGTCTGAGTTCGGGAGCGGCGCAGAACAGCACGATCCCGACGCAAAGCGCCTGCAGGACGAGCCGTGTCGCGGCCGGAAGCGGGCGGATGTCATCCCAGGCTCCGACGACCGCCAGTGCCGTTGCCGCCGCCATGACCCAGACCAGATCAGCGCGCGCCGCCGTTGGAAGGGGAAGGAGCAGCAGAGCCAGGATCAGCGCGAGAAAGGCCCCGGCAAGAACTGCGATGCCGCCGCCCTGTGGCGTCGGCTGCGTATGGCTGGAGCGGGCATTCGGCCGCGCCAACGCATAGCGGACCAGCAGGGGCCGCAAAAGCACGCAGAGCGCCGCCGATGCCGCGGCAGCCGGAATGATGATCAGCAGGAGAGCAAGATGGGAGTTCAAAGCGCCGGGACCATAGCCGGACGGCGCGGGCCTGCAAGCGTCTTCAGCTTGCGTTGAGGCGCACAAAGAGTGAACATGTGGGTATGTTGCTTCCCGATTCCGTGCTCAACCCGCCGCCTGCCCGCCCAGACATCACCCGTGCCGTCTGCCGCGGCGCGGCCAGGCATCTGCGTGAGCGCGGCTATGCCATCGTCAAGGAAATGACCTTCGCCAATGGCCGTCGGGGCGATATCGTCGCCTTGTCTCCGACCGGCGAACTCCTGGTCATCGAGGTCAAGTCGGGCATCGAGGACTATCGCGTCGATGGCAAATGGCCGGATTATCGCGACTATTGCGATGGTTTTCTCTTCGCGGTCGCGCCGGAATTCCCGCGCGAAATCCTGCCCGACGATGTCGGGCTGATCATCGCCGATAGCTATGGCGGCGAACTCCTGCGCGATGCGCCGCGCCATCCGCTCGTGGCTGCACGACGCAAGGCGCTCACGATCGCCTTCGCCAGGCTGTCTGCCCAGCGCCTTGCATTGATCGAGGACCCGCCGCTCTAGATCAGTGGGCCGGATATCCGGCCCGATGATCTGACCTTCAGCGCTTGCATAGGCTTTCCCGAAAACCGCAATCCACTTTTCGGGCCGATGCTTCAGCGCGGGGCGCGCTTTGCCAGGATGCGCTGCAGGGTGCGCCGGTGCATGCCGAGCCGCCGCGCCGTCTCAGAGACATTGCGGCTGCACAGCTCGTAGACACGTTGGATATGTTCCCAGCGGACCCTATCGGCCGACATCGGGTTTTCCGGCGGCATCGGCCGCGAATCGCGCGCGGCTGCCAGGGCCGAATGGATTTCGTCGGCGTCAGCGGGTTTTGCCAGGAAATCGAAGGCACCGAGCTTCACGGCACTGACGGCGGTCGCGATGTTGCCGTAGCCGGTCAGCACGATGCCGCGCGCGTCGGGGCGGCGCTCCTTCAGGCGGGCGATGACATCGAGCCCGTTGCCATCGGCAAGGCGCAGATCGATGACAGCAAAGGCCGGGGCCTCTTCTTCGACAGCAGCAAGACCAGCCGAGACACTTTCGGCGATGCGTACGGAGTAACCCCGCCCTTCCATGGCCCGCGCGAGTCGGGTCAGGAACGGCTTGTCGTCGTCGACGAGCAGCAGGGTCATGTCCGATTGGGCGGCGTCGTTCAGCGCCTGTTGCATCTCAACTCTCCTGCCACCGGTTCGGGCCGGCGAAATTGTAACGCGATCATGGGTTTCGCGCATCAGGACGGCGAGAAGGGGCCGTCACCCTCAGGTAGTGGCATTTCCCCCCGTTTTGAAGACCCGGAAGGTTTTGCGTCGGCCTCGAACACCGCCCTCGGCCAGACCATGCGGACGGACGCGCCGCTCGCCGGGGATGGCAGATTCGAAAATTCGAGCGCTGCACCGCCGCGTTCCAGCAGCGTTTTTGCAATGAAAAGTCCCAGGCCCAAACCGCCGCCGGCGCGACTTTCTGCCGCTGCGCGCGAGAGATAGGGCTCGCCGGCGCGCATCAGGACGTCGGGAGGAAACCCGGGGCCATCATCGGCGATGGTCAGCATGACATGCATATCGGTCCATTGTGCGATGATCRCCACTTCGGACCGGGCGAAGTCGACGGCATTGTCGACGATATTGCCGAGGCCGTAGATCATGCCCGGGTTGCGTCGGCAGACGGGTTCCGGCTTGTCTCCGATCATCTCGATGCGGAACGGCACGCCGAATGGCCGCTGCGGGCCGGCCGTCTCTTCGATCAGCAGGCGCAGCGAGAGTTGGTCGAGCGGGCCGGCATCGTCGTCCTGAAGCGAGGTGAGCTTGCCGAGGATGCCGCGGCAGCGCTCGACCTGCTCGCGCAGCAGCGTGATATCCTCCGCCATCTCGCCTTCCGGAGGGGCTAGCCGCGACAATTCACGTGCCACCAGGGCGATCGTGGCGAGCGGCGTGCCGAGTTCATGGGCTGCTGCTGCGGCGAGGCCGTCGAGCTGCGAAAGGTGCTGTTCGCGTGCCAGGACCAACTCCGTCGCAGCGAGAGCCTCCGAGAGGTCGCGCGCTTCCTTGGCGACGCGCCAGGCATAAATGCCGGTGAAGCCGAGCCCGAGCACGAGCGCGATCCAGTTCCCGGCCTGGTAGAATGGCGGCAGGACCGGCCGGTTGGGCCCGGCCCAGGGCAGGGGCAGATGCGTGAAGTTCAGCACGCTCGCCAGCACGACGGCCAGTAGCCCGAGCAGCATGGTGCGCTGCGGCGGCAAGGCTGTCGCCGAAATCATCACCGGCGCCAGGAACAGAATGGCGAAGGGATTTTGCAGGCCGCCGGTCAGGTAGAGCAGGGCTGCGAGCTGGATGATGTCGAAGGCCAACAGTGCGGTCGCCGCATCCTCGCGCAGCCTGTGGCTGAGCGGAAAGCGAATGCGCAGCGCAATGTTCAGCCAGGCGGAGATGGCGATGGCGAGGAAACACCAGCCGAACGGCAGGGTGAAGCCGAGGCCAAAATGCACGCCGGCGACCGCGAGGCTCTGGCCAGCGATAGCAAGCCAGCGCAACCGCACGAGGGTGTCGAGGCGCAAATGACGGCTGGATCGTGCCAGCGGCGGGAGATCGGCATCAGGGACCGTCATGACGCCCATGCATCCGATGACGGGCCGGGGTTTTGCAGTGCAAAACTGTGGCATTTTGGCATTGAAGGAAAATCTTAGCCTTTTGCCGGATTGAATGAGAGCAGAAACAATCTAGGCTGCGCTGTTTGTTGCGGCGCATCATCAGGTGCATCCGGCACCCGGGAGACGTCGCTGCATGTATGGAGCTGCCATGTCGTTCGCTTATCACGCCTACGAAGCGGTTCATACGATGGTCGCGCCCGTTCGTGGCATGTCGGATGCGCTGCAGCTGGCGTTCAAGAACCCAGCCAATCCGCTGACCTACACGCCGCTCGGCCGCACGGTCGCTGCGTCCTGTGAACTGTTCGAACGGATGACGCGCCGCTATGGCAAGCCCGCCTTCGACCTGAACGAGACCACGATTGGCGGCGTCAAGGTCGCCGTCGAGGAACGCGTCGTCTGGGAGCGGCCCTTCTGCAAGCTGGTCTATTTCGACCGCAAGATCGCCGGGCGTCGCAAGCCGCAGCCCAAGGTGCTGCTGGTTGCCCCGATGTCGGGCCACTATGCCACGCTGCTGCGCGGCACGGTCGAGGCGTTCCTGCCTGGCCATGAGGTCTACATCACCGACTGGACGGATGCCCGCCTGGTGCCGCTCGCCGCCGGTCGCTTCGATCTCGACGATTATATCGACTACGTCGTCGGCATGCTCCAGACGCTCGGCCCCGACACCCATGTCATGGCCGTCTGCCAGCCTGCGGTTCCGGTGATTGCCGCGATCGCGCGGATGGAAGCGGAGAATGATCCCAATGCGCCGCGGTCGATGACCCTGATGGGTGGTCCGATCGATACCCGCCGCTCGCCGACCGCAGTCAACCAGCTAGCTATGGAGCGCGGGACCGAATGGTTCCGCCGCAATTGCATCACCATGGTGCCGTTCCCGCATATGGGCGCCTTCCGGGAGGTTTATCCCGGCTTCATGCAGCTATCGGGCTTCATGGCCATGAACATCGACCGACATGTCTCGGCTCACTACGAGATGTACAAGCACCTCATCGCCGGGGATGGCGATTCGGCCGAGAAGCACCGCGATTTCTATGACGAGTATCTCGCGGTCATGGACCTGACGGCGGAGTTCTATCTCCAGACGGTCGATACCGTATTCGTTCAGCATGCCCTGCCCAAGGGCACGATGATGCATCGCGACAAGCCGGTTGATCTGAAGGCCATTCGTCGCGTTGCGCTGATGACGGTCGAGGGCGAGAACGACGATATCTCGGGCGTCGGCCAGACTCAGGCCGCCCATGATCTCTGCGCCAATATCCCGGCCGACAAGCGCGTGCATTACCTCCAGAAGGGCGTCGGCCATTACGGCGTCTTCAACGGTTCGCGCTTCCGCGCCGAAATCGCGCCCCGCATTTCCGACTTCATGGTCAGCCTCGACATGGAGGCAGCCAAGGTGCGCCGGGACGACAGCGCGGCCGTCGCGCGCAAGGCCTTGAAGATCGCGAACTGAAGCCCTTCCGCATCGCCCGCGAATCCAGCACAATTGCGGGCGATGCGGCTCTCCCTGTTCAAGCGCCAGCCTGATCCGGATCGGATCGAGGTCGCTCATGGCGGCACGCTGTTCTCCGTTGCGGTGAAGCGGCGCGCTGCCGCTCGGCGGATGACGCTGCGTGTCTCGCAGGCGACCGGCGAGATCACGCTGACGCTGCCGGAACGCGCAGACTTCCTCACCGGTAAGATCTTCGCCGAGAATCATGGCGGCTGGATCGCGGCAAAGCTCGCCAAGCGTCCGCTTTCGGTGCCCTTTGAGCCGGGACAGGTCGTGCCCTTTCGCGGCGCGCCCCACCGGATCGTGCATTGGTCGAAGGTGCGCGGCATCACCCACGCCACAATCGACAAGGATGGCACCGCCATCATCGCGGTCGCCGGCGAAGCCGCCCATGTCGCGCGTCGGGTCAAGGATTTCCTGCGCCGCGCCGCACTCGAGGATCTGGAGCGTGCGGTCAGGCACCATACGGGAACACTCGGCATCCCCGCCCGCAAGATCACCATCCGCGACACCACGAGCCGCTGGGGCTCCTGTTCGTCGAGGGGGCACCTGAATTTCTCCTGGCGCCTGATCCTCGCCCCGCCACTGGTGCTGGACTATCTCGCGGCCCACGAAGTCGCGCATCTCAAGGAGATGAACCATTCCCATCGCTTCTGGGCGCTGACCCACAAGCTCTGCCCGCGGACGGAAGAAGCGGAAGCCTGGCTGAAGCGCCATGGCSCAGGGCTGCACGGCTACGGCTGAGGCTGTCGTGGCCGGAGGCGTCCGGCTCGACTTGAGGCGCAACCTCCCCTAACCCGGCATCAGCCGAAACAGGGATGGTCTCGTGAAGCTGCGCCCCGACACGCTCGCAATGACCGCGGTCCTTGCCATGCTGACGGCCCTCGGGCCGCTCTCGACCGATTTCTATTTGCCGTCCCTGCCCGAGATCGTTCGTGTCATGGGCACCGACGTTGCAGGGGCGCAGGCGACGCTCTCCGCCTTTCTGTTCGGTTTCGCCGGAGGCCAGATCGTCTGGGGGCCGCTCTCGGATCGGTTGGGGCGCAAACCCGTGCTTCTCACCGGGCTGGCGCTTTTCCTCGTCGCGACCCTGCTCTGCGCACTTGCGCCTTCGATCGAGTGGCTGGTGGCGGGCCGGGTCTTGCAGGCATTGGGCGCGTCCGGGCCGATCGTGCTCGGCCGGGCCATGGTCAGGGATCTCTATGAGGGGCCCCGCGCCGGCCGGGAATTCGCCCGCATGGGCATGATCATGGGGTTGGTCCCGGCCATTGCGCCGGCGGTCGGCGGCATACTGCAGGCGGCCTTTGGCTGGCGCTCGACCTTTGTTGCGACGCTGGCTCTCGCGCTGCTGCTGGCGGTCGTGATCATCCTGTTCCTGCCGGAAACCATCCGCGTGCGTTCATCGGAGCGGCTGTCGCTGCTGGCGATTTTCCGCAGCTTCGGCGTCTTGCTCAGGAACCGTCCCTATCGTGTCTATGTCGCGATCACGGCCTTGGCCTATGGCGGACTCTTCGCCTTCATCTCCGGCTCGTCCTTCGTGCTGATCAGCATCTATGGCCTGTCGCCGCGCGATTACGGCCTGTCCTTCGGGTTCGGGGTGCTTGGCTTCATCCTGGGCACCATCATCGCCCAGCGTCTCRTCGGCCGGCGTGGGCTCGACGGCGTCATTGCGATCGGCGTGGCCTTCCTGGCTGCGGGCGGGCTGAGCATGCTGCTATGCCTCACCGCCGGCTTTGGCGGCCCCCTCGGCGTCACGATACCCTGGGCGATCTATTCGATCGGGATCGGGCTCAGCATGCCCCAGGCGCAGGCCTCGGCGCTCATGCCGTTTCCGGATCGCGCTGGTGCTGCATCATCCTTCGTCGGGCTCTGCCAGATGCTGTTCTCGGCCTGTGTCGGTCTTGTCGTCGGCAAGCTGCTGACCGACTCCGCGCTGCCGCTGCCGGCGATGATGTCGCTGCTCGGCGTGTCGGCACTGGTCCTGTTTCACGCCTCGCGCAAGCTGCGAGCGGCCAAGGCCTGAAAAGGCTCAGCCGCCGAACAGCCGCTCGAGGAAGTTCTTCTCCTGCGGCGCAGGCGGTACCCAGGCGCGGTCCGAACCTGCGCCCGCTGTCTGGGTCTGTGCTGGCGGCTGCATGCCGGCCACTGGCGCGCCGCCATCGAAGATCGATTTCGGCCCCGCGCGCCACAACCCACCCGGCAGCGGCGATGGCTGCAGGCCGACATGGGCGGCCTTCATGTACTTGCCCCAGACTTCGAGTGGCAATCCGCTGCCATAGACCCGCTTCATGGCGCTGTTGTCGTCATTGCCGATCCAGACGGCGGTCACCAGCTTGGAGGTGAAACCGACGAACCAGGCATCGCGGAAATCCTGCGTGGTTCCCGACTTGCCGCCGACTTCCCAACCGGCGAGATTGCCCTTGCTGCCCGAGCCGCTGGCCATGGTCTCGTGGAACATGGCGTTGACCATCGGCAGCACCTGCGGCTGCACGACTGTCCCGAAACTCGTCGCCTTGCGGGCGTAGATCACCTTGCCCGAGACGGATTTCACCTCTCGGATGACATAGGGCAGCACGGACTGCCCGCCATTGGCGAAGCTGGCATAGGCCGTGGTGAGCTCGATCGGCGTCACTTCCGAGGTACCGAGTGCGAGCGAGCCATTGGCCTGGAGGCCCGAGGAAATGCCGAGCCGCTGCGCGGTGCGCACGACTTCCTTCGGCGTCACCTCCTGGTTCAGCTTCACCGCGACGGTGTTGATCGAATGGGCGAAGGCGGTCTGCAGGGTCACCGGGCCGCGATAGGTGCGGCTGTTGTTCTCCGGCTGCCAGCCCTTGATCGAGACCGGGGAGTCGTCGCGGATCGTGTCCGGCGTCAGGCCATGCTCGATTGCAGTCAGATAGACGAAGGGCTTGAAGGATGAGCCTGGCTGGCGCTTGGCGGCGGTCGCGCGGTTGAACTGGCTCTTGGTGTAGTCGCGTCCGCCGATCAGCGCGCGCAGAGCCCCGTCCGGCGCCATGGAAACGACGGCGCCCTGGCTGGCATTCAGCTTCCCGCCCTGCGCGGCCAGAGACTCGACAAGGGTCGTTTCGGCCGCGGCCTGCAGCTTTGGATCGATCGTCGTCAGCACCGAGACGTCGCCCTCGACCGCACCGATGAAGTCGTCGAGCACGTCCATGACGTAGTCGGCCGCATAGTTCACCGAGCCGGCGCCGACACGTTCGGCCGCTTCCGCCGGGGCGACCAGTGCCGATTTCGCCGCAGCCTGCGAGACAAAGCCCTGCTCGGCCATCGCGGCGATCACGAGCTGCGCCCGTTTCTCGGCCGCATCCGGATTGCGGTTGGGCGCCAGCCGCGACGGTGCCTGTACCAGGCCCGCCAGCATGGCGGCTTCGGGGACGGTGACCGAGCGGGCGGACTTGTTGAAATAGCGCTGCGCCGCCGCCTCGACGCCATAGGCGCCGGAGCCGAAATAGACGCGGTTGAGATAGAGCTCGAGGATCTGGTCCTTGCTGTAGGTCTGCTCCAGCCACAGCGCCAGGATCGCTTCCTGGATCTTGCGCGCGGCGGTGCGGTCCTGGGTCAGGAACAGGTTCTTGGCAAGCTGCTGCGTCAGGGTGGAGCCGCCCTGGACGCCACCACCCCGGTTGGTGACGTTGCGCACCATGGCGCGGGCGATGCCGATCGGGTCGATGCCGAAATGCTCGTAGAAGCGTCGATCCTCGATCGCGACGAAGGCCTTGGGCAGATAGGGCGGAATCTCGCCAAGCGTCACGGTACGCCCGCCGGTCTCGCCGCGATTGGCGAGCAGCGAGCCGTCGGCGGCGAGGATCGCGACATTCGGCGGACGCTTTGGCACGGTGAGCTGATTGATCGGCGGCAATTGCGCCGCGTGATAGGCCACCAGCCCGCCGACACCGATGACGCACCAGAGTCCGAGGACCAGCGTCCAGTACATCATCCGGCCGAGGAAGGAGCGGCGCTTGCGGCCACGCCGCCGGCCCCCGCCATTTCCGCCCCCGCCCTTGCGGATCTTCGGCATCTCTTCTCTCGGCTCCTGACGTGCGGCGCCGCGATGGCTGCGGCTCGAGCGATCATCGGCGGAGAGGCGCATGTCGAAGGCGTCGGAACTCTCGCTCCGCCCACCCTCGAAGGACGGCTCGCGCCGTTCGCCGCCTCGTCTCGCCCGATCGTTCATTCTGCCCCGTTCAGCCCCGTGAAACCGCGCCCTTTGCACCGAAAACGCGCGAGCTTCACACAGGAGTCAAACATGGCGCTTTTAAGGGCCGGTTAAGGGAAACCAGATTCCAGCACGGGCCCGGAGCAGCGATCACTCGGATTTGTGGCAAATGCGCCAGCCATGGCACTTCGCCGGGGAATGTTGCAGTGCAAACGTTCTTGTGAATTGAAAATCGCGTGAAACCCGACAACTTCGCCGCGCAGCCCAGATGCAATGCCGCAATTCGGCACGAATCCAGCCTGTTCCGACGTACTCGAGCCTCCGCGACCTAGAAGGTTATGTCCGAATGCAAGCCTCCAACCCCCTGAGCCGCTTTGCCCCGCAGGCTCTCGCCGTTTTGCGCATCGTGACCGCGCTGATCTTCATCATCCATGGCACTCAGAAGCTCTTTGGTTTCCCGGCCGCGCCAGCCAGCGGCCTGCCCGCCGCCTTCACTCTGTTCTGGTTCGGCGCCATTCTGGAGGCTGTTGGCGGTTTCCTGATCCTGATCGGCCTGTGGACCCGTCCTGTCGCCTTCGTGCTGGCTGGCGAAATGGCCTATGCTTACTGGATGTTCCACGCACCGCGCAGCATTTACCCGCTGCTTAATGGCGGCGATGCGGCGATCCTCTACTGCTTCATCTTCCTTTACCTGGTCTTCGCCGGTGCTGGCGCCTGGAGCGTCGATTCCCGCTCGAAGGGCTGATTCTTCGACGGAACGGCGCGCCATTCGCCCAAAAGAAAAGCCCGCCTCCCCCAGGGAAGGCGGGCTGATTTTTTGGCCCGACAGGCCGATAGAACTCAGACAGAGGCCGAAATCCAGCGCGAAAGGTCGCTCTTAGGGGCCGCGCCGACCTTCTGCGAGGCCAGCTTGCCGTCCTTGAACAGCATCAGGGTCGGGATCGAGCGAATGCCGAACTGGGCGGGAATGGCCTGGTTTTCATCGACATTCATCTTCACGATCTTGACCTTGCCGGCCATCTCACCGGCGATCTCCTCGAGCGCTGGGCCGATCATCCGGCAGGGGCCGCACCACTCGGCCCAGAAATCGACCACGACCGGCTCGCTCGACTTGAGGACATCCGCCTCGAAGCTCGCATCGGTTACCTTGTTCGTCGCCATGGCTTCTTCGCCTTTCAAAAGCAGTTCGCAGCACTGCTGCATTCGACACCGAAGCTATGAACGCCGGCAGCCCGGGTCAAGTTTCGTCGGCCTTGCATTGAAGCAGGGCTACCCTGCCAAATTCGCCAGAACGGCATCGAGCGCAGCGGCTTGCGGCTCCAGTGTCGCGAGCGTCGCGGTGTAGATCACCAGGGTCCGCACCTGCCGCCCCGGATAGATTTGCCCGATCAGGGCGCGATAGACGGCGAGCTGGGCTTGCGTCGCGGGCGGGATCGCCGATTCATCGGCCGGCGGGCGCGACGCCGTCTTGAAGTCGGCGATCAGTACCTCGTTCTCCGTGACGGCGAGCCGGTCGATCTGGCCCGAGACGGCGCGCACTGCACCATTCGCAAGCGTGATCTCGCCGGCAATCGGAACCTCAGCCAGCGATCCGGATGAAAACAGGGCGGAAAGCGCAGGGTCGCGAAGCAAAGCCAGGGTCTGGCCGATGACCTCCTGGCGTCGTGCGTAAGGCAAACCAGCTCCGCGCAGGGCGGCGAGTGCCTGTGCCGTCGCGTTGCGGCCCGGCGCGTCGACATCCGGCAGGATCTGCAGGAGCAGATGCGCCAGCCGGCCGGCTTGCGCTGCCTCGGCAAGGAATGGGCCGTCGCCCGGCCGCTCGGCCGCGTCGGCGGCGCTGATCGCATTCGACGGCTTGAGCGGTGGCAACGGTTCCTGTTCGGCGGGCGCGGAGGCGCGGAGCCAGCCGGGTTCGGCGAGCGCCGGCTTGGACTGCGCCTCCTCCACAGGACCGGTGGGCTTTGGTGCCGAGACCATGAAGCGCCGGATCGTGCCGACCCCGTCCGGTGCGGCGACCTCCTGCAGGCCCGATGTCGCGAGCGAAAGTCCGCTTTCGATCATCKCATACCAGCTTCCGGGCGGCGCCTCGCCTTTGGCTTGCGCTCCGCAGACGATCAGTCGGTCCTCGGCCCGGGTCATCGCGACATAGAGGAGGCGATGATGCTCCTCCGCAAGCTGGTCGACGACCTGCGCCTTCGCCCTGCGGGTCGCCTCCGCATCGTCTGCCCTGGCCGGGGGCCAGATCGGCACGAGTTTGCCCCTGGGAGGTTCCACCGCGAGAATCTTCGGCAAGCGCTTGGCGCCCGGCTCGGGGGCGAGATCGGCGAGGATCACGACTTTCGCCTCCAATCCCTTCGAGCCGTGCACGGTCATGACGCGCACTTCGCCTGCGCTGCTGGAAAGATCGCGCTTAACCTCGGTTCCGGCCTGGGTGATGTGGTGCAGGAAGCCGGCAAGCGATGGGCCGTGTCGTCGCTCATAGTCCAGCGCCGCGTTGAGAAAGGCGTCGAGCGCGTCGCCGGCCTCGGCGCCTAGCCGAGCCAGAGCGAGATTGCGCCCGCCTTCCGGCCCGAGCAGCTGCGCAAAGAAGCGAAATGGCCCGATGCGCCGTGCGTCGTCACCGAGTTGGGAGAGTCGTGCTTCGATGGCGGCAAAGCGCGGCTCGCACTCGCCGATGCCGTGCAGGGCACCGCGCAGCGAGCCCTTTCGCTCCGGCGCGAAGCGCATCAGATCGTCGTCGTCGAGGCCAAGCAGCGGCGTCTTCAGCGCGATGGCCAGCGACAGGTCGTCATCGGGCAGGAGCAGCGCCCGGCCGAGTGCGACGAGGTCTTCGACCGCGGGATGTGTCGCGAGGCTCAAGCGATCGCGACCGGTCACCGGCACGCCCGCATCCTTCAGGGCTTTGACGATCGCCTCGAACAGCGGCCCGCGCTGGCGCAGCAGGATCATGACGTCGCCGGGCTTGAAGCCGTGTCCGAGATCATCCTGCCCGCTGCGCGTCCAGCGTGCCAGCACGCCGGCGATGCGCGTTGCGAGCTTCACGGTCCCGCTACGCTGCTCGGGCGCGTCGACCGGAGTCGTCCAGGCATCCGGCGGCTCGCTCTGGTCGTCGGCCGATAGCGGCCAGAGATCGACTGCGCCGGGGTCGCCCTGGCGCACGGTGTCATGCACCTCCGGCCGGGCGCTGCCGTCGAAGACCAGCCCGCGGGCGTGCTCCGCCACCGCGAAGACGATGTCCACCGCCCGCATGATGTCGGGCGCCGAGCGGAAGGAGGTGTTGAGGCTCACCGCCTCGAATGCGAGCTGCGCCTGCCGGATGTTCAGCCCGAGCCGGGTCCGCTGCTCGCCGAAGGCGCTCGGCGCGGCACCCTGGAAGCCGTAGATCGACTGCTTCTCATCGCCGACGACGAAGATAGTCCGGGGCTTTGGGCTCTCTGCGCGCGTGTCCCGTCCGCCCGTGAACTCGTCGGCGAGCGCGCCCAGGATCGCCCATTGCGCCTCGCTGGTGTCCTGGGCCTCGTCGAGCAGGATGTGATCGATGCCGGCATCGAGCTTGTAGAGCACCCAGGCGGCCTCGACCCGCGAGAGCAGGGAGCGCGTCTTGGCGATCAGGTCGTCATAGTCCAGCAGCGAGCGCTCGCTCTTCAGCCGCTGATAAGAGGCGAGCATCCGTGTCACCAGCAGCGCGAGCGCGTGGCTGCGGTCGCGGATGGCAATGGCGTTGAGCTGGTCGACTGCGCCGAGCAGGAGGTCGGCAAGAGTGTCGAGCACGGCCATCAGCGCCGGCTCGAGCTCGGATTTGCCCTTGCCCCTGATATGCGCGTTGACCGTGCCTTCGGCCGTGATGAAGCCGGAGCGGCAGGTTGCGATCGGGTCGCCCTCGAATTGCTGCGCCGTCAGGCTGCGCAGCGCAGCCGCAAATTTCTGCCGGGTCGCGCTACCGGCTTCCAGCGCCGAGACGAGAGCGGCAAGTCCTGGAACGGAGGCAAGATCGCGTCGGAAATCGGCCAGCACCTCGTCATTCGTCAGGTCCGGTGCAATTCCCAGGAAACCCGAAATGCCCGTGCGCATCTCCTGCGCCGAGCGTGCGCGGCCGTCTGCGTCGCTGAACAGGGTGCGCTGGCGCAAAGCCTCCTGCATCATCGCGTCAAAGGTGTCCTGCGCCGCCTGCCTGGCCAGCAGGTCGAGCGCCTGTGCCTCCGCGCCGGCAGGATCGGCGGCAATGGCCGCGAGCAATTCGCGCCTTGCGTCGTGCAGCAGCTCGGCCTGCGCGAGATCGTCGGCAACCTCGAAGCGCGGCGGTACGTTCGCCTCGAAGGGCGCAGATTGCAGAACGCGCGTGCAGAAGGCGTGGATGGTCTCGATCCTGAGCCCACCCGGCGTCTCCAGCGCCTCCGCGAACAGCCGGCGAGCGCTTGCCTGCTGCCGCGCCGTCGCGCGCTCGCCGGTCAGGCTTTGGAGCGCCGCGGAAAGGGCCTCATCCGGCATGGTCGCCCAGGCGCCGAGCGCCTTGAACACGCGGTTCGCCATATTGGCGGCCGCCGCCTTGGTGTAGGTGATGCAGAGCATCCGGGCCGGCGCGACGCCGTCGAGCAGCAGTCGCAACACGCGGTTGACCAGCACATGCGTCTTGCCTGAACCGGCATTGGCCGAAACCCAGGCGCTGAGATCGGGCCGGGCGGCAAGTGCCTGGCGTTGGTTGGTCTGCGGGGGAACGATCCAGCCGGGCTTCATGTTTCGCCTCCGGGCTCGTCGCCACCCGGTGCCGCCGACCACTCCTTGACCCGCGCGAGCTGGTCGTAGGGGCTGGCATATTTGATGTAGTCGGGCGCGCGCCGCGAGACATAGGCTTCGCGCCCGCTGCGAAGCGCATGGAGATGCTCGATCAGCCGTTCGAGATGGCGCGCGGCGACATCGGCCAGAGGCTCGCCATCGAACTCGAGCGGCTTGTCCTTGGCCCAACCCTTCGGATCGTGATGGAGCTTGAGATAGAGCAGCGCGTCGACCGGTGCAGGAGCGATATCCTCGCGAAATCCGGATCGCGCCGCGAGCTCGGCTTCCAGTGTCAATTGCGGCGCAAAACCCTTCTCGACCTGCGCCTTGCTTGGTGGAGCTCCGGTCTTGAAGTCGATGATGCGCAGCGAGGGCTGCCGCGTGATCTCGATTCGGTCGGCCCGCCCGCTCAGTCTGAATTCCGCGCCGTCCGGCAGCTTGAACGTCGCCGCGGTACCGCGTTCGACTGCAACCCGTGCCAGCTCGCCGCGCCGGCGCTCCTCCCAGCCGATGAAATGACTGGCGGTCAGGAGGAAGCGCGGCCACCAAAAGGCGCGGACCTCGGGTGTATCGTCAAACGCCTGGAACAGGCGCTTGCCGATCGCGATCAGGTGATTGAGTGAGTCGGCCGGCAATTGCTCCGGATAGGTCTCCGCGAAAGTCCCGACAATATCATGCATCAGGTTGCCGCGATCGCTGGCGCCGGGGTCGCCAACGAGCTCGGGAAGGGCGTCGAGCTTCAGGATCTTGCGGGCAAAGATCTGGTAGGGGTCGCGGTAGAGCGTCTCGACCTCGGTGACGCTGAGCGCGACGGGCTGGAGCTGGCGCGCGGGCCGCGGAGCAGGGCGGCCGATTGGTTTGGCGTCGGCGGGTTTGCTCAGGAGTGAAGCAAGCCCGGTCAGGCGGGCTCCCCTGGCCGCGGCCCCGTTCCAGACATCCTGAGGGGTCACGGCCTTGAGCCTTTGCCAGAAGCGCGAGGCGATGGTCTCGGCCTCGCCGGCCTTGCGCGCGCGGGTCAGGGTCACCCGCTGCGCCATCGCGCCCTGGATGAAATCATGCGCGGTCTGGCCGATGCGCCGCTCGGGAGCGCTCAAGCCCAGTTCGGCCCGCATCGGCCGGTTCAGGAAGGAATCGGTCTTGGCCTCCGGAGGCCAGACGGACTCGACGAGGCCGCCCAGCACGACATGGTCGGCTTCCAGCAGGCGCGCTTCCAGCAAGCCCCAGATCTTGACGCGAGGATGGCCCGTCCCGCTGCGTCGGACCGATGTCTCGGCCAGCAGGCTGTCGAGGATCGCAATGACATCGCGGGGATGGCCGGCCTCGGGAGCATCGGGGAGGGCGCCGTCGATCTGGTCGAACAGCCCTGCAAGGGCCTCGCCGTCCGGCCCGACGAAGGCGAGCGTGGCGCCACTCTCCGCCCGACTGAGTGCGACCAGGGCATCGCGACTTGCCGTCACCACAGTAGCGAAGGCAGGCAGCGGGGCGGCCAGTGCTGCGAGCAGCGGCGCCATGGCGGCCTCGAGGGCGTCGAGAACCAGGCCCGCGGCGGCGAGATCCGCGCTGTTCAGGCGCCTGCGCGGCGCAGGCGCATGCCGGTCCTGCATCAGTCCCGGAACCGCCGCAAAACTGTTGCGCAGGCCCGCAAATCCCTTTGTGACAGCCTCGCCCCGCCAGGCGCCGATCTCGAGCGCCGCCGCGCCCTGCGCCACGGTCTGTCGCGACAGTCCGAGCCGGCAAAGCGGGTGGGCGAGCAAGGGAACGAGGCTCGCCGGCATCATCTGGGCTCGCGCAGCCTCCAGGAGGAGGCGCAGCAGGGCGCCGGCCGGCCAGCGCGCGAGCGGCAGGCCAGCGGAATCATCGGCTTCGATGCCCCAGCGCCGGAGTTCCACGACGACTCGTTCGGCGAGGCCGCGATCGGGAGTGATCAGTGCGGCGTGCTTGCCGTCCTGCTCCAGTGTTTCACGGAGCGCGATGGCGACTGCCAGCGCCTCCTCGCGCTCGTCGGCGGTCTCCACGATGCTGATCCCATCGAAGGCTGCTTCAGCCTCGCCCGGGGAAACGCGGGTCGCGAGATCGGCCCAGAATTCCGTGACCGATGCCGGAAGCATCGCCTCGCGCAGCAACGCCGCCCGGGCCGCGAGGCCCGGTTCCGGCCTCGCCAGCGGCTGGGCGTCGTCACGGCCGGCCTTCAATGTCTGGAGCAGCCGATACAATGCCGCCTGCGRGTGGGACGGTGCAGGCTCCTTCTCGATCGCCTCCCAGGCAAGCTGAGCCAGGTCGAGGTCGAGATCGGGCAGTACGACCGCGCCATTGGGCATCCCCGCGATCGCTGCGAGAAGCCGGGCGGTGGCCGGGATCGTGCCCGTGGAGCCCGCAGCAATGATAGGCCCGGTCACGCTGCCGGAAAGCAGGCGTTGGCGTTCGGCTTCGAGCATGCGGTTGCGAAAATCGGCAGGATCGCAGGCATCGCGGCTTTCGAGGATCTTCGGCCAAGCCTCGCCCAGGATGGCTAGGAAGCTCGCATTGAGCTGCCAAACCTTGTCGAAACGAGCGGCGTCAAGGGTCGCCAGCCGCTCGACCGGCACGCCTTCGGTCTGCATCTGGTCGAGCAGGGCGGCGAGGTCGCCAGCCAGCCCCCAGGCCTCGGCCAGCGTTGAAGGCACGAGCGAGGGCTCTGACGGGTCGAGCTTCAGGTRGCTGCGGTTCGCCGTGCGTCCCCAGCTATCGACCAACCGCGCCAGCAGCATCCGCCGCGCCAGCGGGTCGATCGGCCCGACGCGCGCGCCATCCCAGCCGCCCGCGCCGATCAGCGCCGTCTCGGCCTCGTCGACATCGCCGAGCGGCACGATTCGCGGCAGCAGCAGCGGCTTGCCGCCAAGCCTCGCGGACAGGCCGGCGACCAGGGCCCGCGCTGCACGGCGCGTCGGGAGATAGAGCGTCGCACGAGCCATCGCTGCCGGCTCATCCGGCGCGTAGACCTGACCGAATCGTCCGTCCAGCACCGCCTGCGCCAGCACGTCGAGAAACGCTGTGCCGGCGGGGATGGTGAACAGGTTGAGCTCAGCCATGGAAGCTCTGGGCGGCCGCGAATGCGGCTTCTGCCGGCGCGATCGCTTCCGGCGTGCCGACATGCAGCCACTGGCCCTGCAGAACATGTCCGAACAGGCGCTTTCGTGCGATGAGCCGGTCGAAGAGCAGGTTGAGCGAGAACGAGCCCTCGGGGGTGTCGGCAAAGATCTCGGGTTTCATGATGATCACCCCGGCATAGACGACGGGGGCCGTTGGCGCCTGTCCGCGCCGTGTCAGCCGGCCGTCCGCATCCTGGAAGAAGTCGCCGGCGCCGTCGAAGCCGACACTGTCCTCGCGCCGGGCCAGCAGCATCAGCATGTCCATCTCCGCCGGCGTCCAGGCCTCGGCCATGGCCGCAATGTTGGAGATGCCGGTCTCGCTCCAGAGCGAGTCGGAGTTGACGTGGAAGAAGGGTTCGCCGCCGAGCAGCGGGAGGGCCTTCTTCACGCCGCCGCCGGTTTCGAGCAGCTCGTCGCGCTCGTCCGAGATGACGATCCGGGGATGCGTGCGCCCGGCGAGGTGAGCCTCGATCTGTTCGGCGAGATGGTGGACATTGACGACCGCCTCGGTGGCGCCGGCTTCGGCGAGCCGGTCGAGCGCGTGATCGAGCATTGCCTTGCCGCCGATCCGGACCAAGGGCTTCGGCAGGCTGTCGGTGATTGGGCGCATGCGCTGGCCAATGCCTGCCGCCAGCACCATGGCCCGGCGGATCGGCCGCGAACCCGTCTCAGTCACGCGAATCTCCCGATTGTGATGAACCTGTGCGATCCATAGCGCGTCGCGGTCGCGCTTGTCGCGGACGACCTCTCAGGGGCTCTCGGCTGTCTCGAACAGCTTCGGCAGATGGGCCTGATACCAGGCCTTCAGCTCTTCGAGCGCTGGGTGCTCGAGGTTGCGGCGCAAGTACGTTTCGATTCGCGGCAGGTGCTTGAGATAGGCAGGCTTGCCGTCGCGCTTGTCGAGGCGTGCGAAGATCCCGGCAATCTTGGTGTTGCGCTGTGCGCCCAGGATCGCATAGGCGCGAGCGAAGCCGGCGAGATCGAAGCTCTCGTCCGCCGCCCGCCGCGCCGAGCCATAGGCGGCAAGCAGCTTGAGTTCCAGCGCCGCCGGCACGTCAACGCGCGCGTCCTGTCCCAGCGAGACCAGATCATAGGCGGGGTGGCCGAGCACGGCGTCCTGGAAGTCGATCAGACCGAGCTTGGCGTGTCCTTCACGCTTCGGCAGCCAGATCAGGTTGGGGGAGTGGAAGTCGCGGAGCGTCCAGGTCGATGGTGCGGCGAGGATTTCGTCGAACAGCTTGCTCCAGATGCGGCTGAATTCGGCATGAGTCACCGCCGGCAAGGTCACGCCGGCAATATGCGGGGCGTACCATTCGAGCACGAGTTCGGTCTCGATCGAGAGCGCACCCCGATCATAGTCCGGCACGATGTAGTCGCGTCCGTCGGCGACCGGCAGGATCGCCGGCAAGGTGTGGCGATGCATGTCGGCCAGCAGGCGTGCGGCGGCCTCATAGCGTTCGGGAATCGGTCCGTTCTCGTCGAGCACGCCTTCGTCACCGAGGTCCTCGATCAGCAGGAGGCCGGTCTCGAGGTCCTGGGCAAAGATGTCGGGGGCCGAATAGGTCAGCGAGCGCAGGCCGCGATCCATGCCGACGAAGGCATCGACCGATTCCGCCAGGTGCGCGATGGCGCTGTAAGGCTTGCCGAGGCGGATCGCGGGGCCGTCCGCGCGCGGCGGCGAAATCATCAGGATGGCGGTTTGTCCATCCGGACGCGTCAGCCGCTCATAGGCGCGGGTCGAGGCGTCGCCGAGCATGAAGTCGCGCTTGGCCTCACCCCATCCGGCAGAGTCGATCAATCGCCGCGCTGCGATCGCGATGGCAAGGCGCGAGCGCCAGAGCACACCGCCCGCGAGACTGGCGATCCGCCCGGTCTCGGGCGCCTTTGGGTCGACGTCGAGCACGATGTCGAGCCGCCGACCGGCAGGCAGCCGCGTACCGGCCCGGTCCGGCCACTCGACCAGCGTGATGATGCGGTCGAGATCCTCGATCAGCCCGATATCATCGAGCTCGTCGGGGGATCGCACCCGGTAGAGATCGGCATGGATCACGCTGCCGCGCAGCGTGTCGTAGCTCTGCACCAGGGTGAAGGTCGGGCTCGGAGCCTCCAGGTCCGGGTTGTCGGCAAGCTCGCGCAGGATAGCGCGCGCCAGCAACGACTTGCCGGCGCCGAGATGGCCGGAGATCGCCACGATATCGCCGGGCTTGAGGATCGCGGCGAGATCGCGGCCGAGCCGCACCGTGGCGGCTTCACCGGCCAGCGTCAGCCGATGCCCGCCTGTCTTCACGGTATCCTCTGTCATTCAGCGGCATCCGAGAGCGGCATGCCTTCCGAGGGAAACACCGCGGTGACCCGCGTGCCCTGCCCTGGCGCAGAATCGAGCTCGACATGGCCACCATGCAGCTCGACGATCGAACGCACGATGGAGAGGCCAAGTCCGACGCCGCGATGCTTGGAGCCGAGAGAATGGCTCTCGAAGCGGTCGAACACCTTGTTCTTGACCTCGGCCGGGATGCCGCGGCCTTCGTCGGCGACGGTGATGCGGACATCGCCGCCGATGCGCCCGGCCGTGACCCCGATGGTCTGGCCGGGAGCGGAGAAGCCGATCGCGTTCGAGATCAGGTTGAACAGCACCTKCCGCAACCTGCGGCCATCTGCCTTCAAGGGGCCGGTCTGGGGCGCGATATCGACCTTGAGGGTCAGCTTGCTGTCGATCAGGCGGTCGTGCAGGCCGGCCGTCGCCTGGGCAATGGTCTCGGCGACATCGACTTCCTGGAATTCGAGCGCCAAAGCGCCGTTGTCGATCGAGGCGAGGTCGAGAATGTCATTGATGATCGCGAGCAATGCGCCGGACGAGCGCACGATATGGCCGGTATAGTCGCGTTGTTTCTCGTTGAGCGCACCGATCGTCTCGGCGCCGAGCAATTGCGCGAAGCCGATGATGTTGGTCAGCGGCGAGCGCAGCTCGTAGGAGACGTGGTGGACGAAATCCTCGCGCAGCCGCGAGACCTTCTCCAGGGCTTCGTTCTTTTCGGTCAGGGCACGTTCGACATTCACGCTTGCGGTGACGTCGGCGAAGGTGATCAGCGTCGCTCCGTCCGGCAACGGCGCGGCGGCGCAATCGAGCACGGTGCCGTCACGACGCTCCATCCGGCAGCCATAGTCCTCACGCGCATCGCGCACGCCGGTGATGACGCTTTGCAACTCCGTCCAGACATCGTCATGCGGATAGAGCGGCCGGCAGAGCCGGACCACCTCGTCGATATGCGGCGTGGCTCCGGCCAGGTCGCCATGGATCTTCCAGGCCTGGGCGAAGGCGGGGTTGGAGAGCTTGAGCCGGCCGTCCGAACCGAACACCGCGACGCCCTCGCGCAGCGAGTCGAGCGTTTCCCGTTGCGTGCGTGACAGCGCATTGAACCGGGATTCGAGCGTGAAGCGTTCGGTCACGTCATCGAAGAGATAAGTGACCCCGCCTTGCGGGTTGGGGCTCGAGACGACATGGATCGTCCGCCCATCCGGCAGATACCACCAGTCCTCGCTGGCACGCGGGCTTGTATAGGTGGCCTGCACCGCAGCCTTCCAGCTCCGGTAGTCGCCGAGTTCAGGCAGGCGGCGCTCGGCTCTCAGCCGGTCGAGGATTTCGCTATCGCTGGGCTTGCCTTCGAGGAAGGCGGAGTCGAGCGACCAGAGCGTCTCGAACCCGGAATTGCTGTAGACCAGCCGTTGTGAGGCATCGAACACGGCAACGGCCGTCTTCAGCCGGTCGAGCGTGCGCACATGCGCATCCATCTGGCGCTGCAGGTCGGCGCGAACGGCCTCAAGCTCGCTCATGTCGGTCGCGATGCCGGCAAAGCCGGCCGGCGTCGGCATTTCCAGGATGTCGAGCGTATGCCGCTGGCCGGCTACCACGGCCGGAGCGCGTGTTGCGAACGGGCGCCCTTCGCTGCGCGCCTTGGCTGCGTTCTCCCGTTCATTGCGGTCGAGCAGCTCGAGGCCGCCCTTCACCGCCTCGCTGCCGCCGGCAGCTTCGACCGCGCGGGCATAGGCGGCATTGGCCCAGCTCAGGCGACCGTCGGCATTGCGGGTCCAGACCGGTTGCGGCAGGCCAGCCAGCAAGGTGGAGAGCGCTGCATGATCGGCGGTGACATGCTCGAGTTCGCTTTGCAGCGCCATGACCCGGGCCCGCTCGCCGCTGACCTGGCGGAAACGGATCACCGCACGCCCTGCGACGGGGCGGCCTTCGACATCGATGAACGGGCCGGAGCGACTCCTGAGCGTGAAGCCGAAGGCTTCGCCGCGCTCCTTCAATGCGTCGGTGGCGAGTTCCAGGCGCTTGGCGTCGGCGGGAGGGGCCCAGCTGCCATAGGCAAGGGCCAGCGCGGCACCGGGCGCGCCGAGAAAGCCGCTGTCGCCCTCGAAGATCGGCTCGGCGTTCTTTCCGTTCCAGCTCACCACGACCTGGGCATCGGATGCGAGCAGCGCACCCAGGCGTTCCTGGTGGCTGCGGGCCGCTTCCAGTTCGCTCGCGAGCTCTCCTTCGCGGCGCTGCCAGCGTCCCCGCTCGCGCACATAGATGATCGAGGTTGTTGCCGCGAAGACCACAAGCCCGGCCAGGACGATCGAAAGGCTGCCGGCACCAAGCGCGCCTGCCGGGAGCGGAGCCATGATCTCGGTTTGTGCGAGCGCCGGAAGCGGAATGCTGCCGACGGCGAGGCCTGGGAGCAGTGCGCTGTGGCGCCCCGCATCTCCGTTCCGTCTCTTTCGCCCCGCTCGTCTCATTCTGCTTCCGTCACTTAGTCTGAACCCGACCCTGGCGTTGAACGGCCAAGGTGGAAAGCCGATCGAGGCGCCGCAGCCCGAACCGGACGCACGCACACCACCACACCAACCCGTTTGAGCTTGCTCGACCTCGCGCGAACGCAGCGGGCCCGAATCAGCTCCACTCTAATCACCGGTGGAGTCCGGCAGGAAGTGCTTAATGGCAGGTAAATGCGTGGAAAATCGCGACCGAGTGCCGCCCCAGGTCAAGAAATCAACAAATTGAGCCTGACTGTAGGGCGCTGTCTATTAGTGGTGTCTTCTTGCAATAATGAGAGGTCAGTCAGATACAAAAAAGCCCGGCGCGAACGCCGGGCTTCTTCAACTTTACGCCTGTTGGCGTGTCAGTAGCGGTAGAGCTCGGGCTTGAACGGGCCGGTCGGGGCTAGGCCCAGATACTTCGCCTGCGCATCGTTGAGCACAGTCAGCTTGGCGCCGACCTTGGCGAGGTGGAGCGCCGCGACCTTCTCGTCGAGATGCTTCGGCAGCGTGTAGACCTTGTTCTCGTACTTGGCGTGGTGGTTCCAGAGCTCGATCTGGGCCAGCGTCTGGTTCGAGAACGAGCAGGACATCACGAAGGACGGGTGGCCGGTGGCGTTGCCGAGATTCACCAGGCGACCTTCCGAGAGCAGGATGATGCGCTTGCCGTCGGGGAACTCGACCTCGTCGACCTGCGGCTTGACGTTGTCCCACTTGAAGTTCTTCAGGCCGGCGACCTGAATCTCCGAGTCGAAATGGCCGATATTGCAGACAATGGCGCGGTGCTTCATGGCGCGCATGTGCTCGACGGTGATGACGTCGAGATTGCCGGTGGCGGTCACGAAGATGTCGGCGCGGGGCGCAGCATCTTCCATGGTCACGACCTCGTAGCCTTCCATCGCCGCCTGCAGCGCGCAGATCGGGTCGATCTCGGTGACGAGCACGCGGCAGCCGGCCTGGCGCAGCGAAGCGGCCGAGCCCTTGCCGACGTCGCCATAGCCGGCGACGACCGCGACCTTGCCCGACATCATCACGTCGGTGCCGCGGCGGATGGCGTCGACCAGCGATTCACGGCAGCCATAGAGGTTGTCGAACTTCGACTTGGTGACGGAGTCGTTGACGTTGATCGCCGGGAAGGGCATGCGGCCGGCCTTGGCCAGCTCGTAGAGGCGGTGCACGCCGGTGGTGGTCTCTTCCGAGACGCCCTTGATCGCGGCGCGGGTCTTGGTGAACCAGCCTGGATTGGCCTTGAGCTCCCGCTTGATCAGCTTGAAGAAGATCGTCTCTTCCTCRTTGCCCGGCTTGTCCAGGAATTCGGCCTTGCCGGCCTCGGCCTCGGCACCGAGGATGATCAGCATGGTCAGGTCGCCGCCATCGTCGAGGATCATGTTCGGCGTGCCGCCGTCACCCCATGTCGCGGTGCGCAGGACGTATTCCCAATACTCCTCCAGCGTCTCGCCCTTGATGGCGAAGACCGGGGTGCCGGTCGCGGCGATCGCGGCGGCGGCGTGGTCCTGGGTCGAGAAAATGTTGCAGGACGACCAGCGCACGTCGGCGCCGAGTTCCTTCAGCGTCTCGATCAGCACGGCGGTCTGAATGGTCATGTGCAGGCAGCCGGCGATGCGGGCGCCCTTGAGCGGGGCCTTGCCCTTATGCTCGGCGCGGATCGCCATCAGGCCCGGCATCTCGTCCTGGGCCATGTTGATTTCCTTGCGGCCGTAATCCGCGAGGCTGATGTCCTTGACGACGTAATCGTGCTTCGACACGGGGCTGCTCCAATGGCTTGATCTTGAATGACGCGCGGCTCTCTAGCAGCGACGGCGTCAGAAGGCAATCAAAGATATAAAGATGTCTTTATATGCGCCGGGAATGAGCGCGGCGCGAGATGCGCGAACCTCGCCCGTCAGATGCCCGCATTGGGCATTGTCCCGTGCCTGCCATCAGAAGTCAGCAGTCCGGGAAGGGAGGGGACGGTTTGCCACCAGCGCATCTCAGGCCGAGCGCAGCAAAATCCGATCTCAGGCGACCTGGAAGGGAGCGTGGCCGGCGCCTCAGTCTATTCGCCTTCGCCGAACTTGTCGGCGACCAGCGCTTCGAGCGCCTTCAGCGCCTCCTGGGCGTCACGGCCCTTGGCGACGACGGTGATGGTCGAGCCGATGCCGGCGCCGAGCGTCAGGATACCCATGATCGAGGTCGCGCCGACGGTCTCGCCGCAGCGGGTCACGGTAATGTCGGCGTCGAAATTCGAGGCGCATTGCACGAATTTCGCCGTGGCGCGGGCGTGCAGCCCCTTCTTGTTGACGATCGGCAGTTCGCAATAAAGCGCGCCGTTCGGGATCGCCGTCTCCGGGCAATCACAATCGTCTTCGCTGCTGCTCACCTGGCCGCTCATCCTATTTTCCCGCCAGAACCCGGCTGGCTACGGTGATGTATTTTCGGCCGGCATCCTGCGCGCTGGTTACGGCCTCGTCGAGGGTCTTCTCCTCGCGCACGCTGGCGAGCTTGATCAACATCGGCAGGTTGATCCCGGCCACGACGTCGATCCGCCCGGGTTCCATCACCGAGATGGCCAGATTCGAGGGCGTGCCACCGAACATGTCGGTGAGAACGATCACGCCCTTGCCGTTCTCGACGGCTTCGACCGCCGCGATGATGTCGCGTCGACGGGCCTCCATGTCGTCATCGGGGGCGATGGCGATGGTGGCGAGGTTTTGCTGGGGGCCGACGACATGTTCGAGCGCTGAGCGGAACTCGGTCGCCAGATGCCCATGCGTCACAAGGACGAGTCCGATCATTCACTATCGCACCGGAGAGCGCTTGCAGGCGCCCGGACAAGGTCGCGGTTTATGCGGCAGGCGCGCGGGTTAGGCAAGACAGCTGGATTGAATCTTGTCGAAAACAAGGCTCACGCATCTCCCATGAACAGGCGCAGGGCGGTGAGGACAAGCCGCTCGTCACCGGCCCGACCCTTCACGGTCAGCCGCGGCAGGTCGATACCTGCCAGGCGTTCCACCAGCGCTTCCGGCTCAGGCATGCGTTCCGGCTCCTYGCCACTGCAATCGACAATCAGCCGGATCACGACGCCGGGCAAGTAGGGCTCGGGCGTGAGGCCGAGACCGCGTCGCTCGATCAGTCCCCCCAGCGGGGAGACGGGGTAGCCGACCAACCTGCCGCCAGTCGCATTCAGTTCGGTCCGGTCGTCGGCGACCAGGCGCGCAAACAGGCCGTCCTGCCTGGCGAGCGCGATGAGGGCCAGCGCCAGAACCGATTTTCCGGCGCCGGATGGGCCGCGGATGATGATTCCGGCCTCTCCAATCGCAATCGTGCTGGCATGCACGCGTTCGCCGGTTGCGGCCGTGTTGGCATTGTCCATGGCGGCAACTCAGGCGATGTGCTGAACGGCAGGCAGCCGTACGACGAAGCGGGCACCGAGCCGTGGCGGGTCTTCAGCTCCGGTCGAGCGGTCGAGCCGGTTCTCGGCCCGAATGCTGCCGCGATGGGCTTCGACGATCTGGCGTGAGATCGAAAGGCCGAGCCCGGAATTCTGCCCGAAGCCCTCGTCCGGTCGGTCGGTATAGAAGCGCTCGAAGATGCGCTCGATGGCGTGGGGCGGGATGCCCGGCCCGTCATCCTCGACGCTGATCAGCACATCGGGCCCGACGCGCGACAGTATGACGCGCACGGGCTTGTCGGGCTGCGAGAAGGAACGGGCGTTGTCGATGAGATTGACCATGACCTGGCCGAGCCGGGAATCATGGCCCATCACCAGGAAGTCCTGACGTCCGCCAGGGCGCTGCCCGCGCCGCTCGACCGAAAGCTCGATGCCGGGCTGGCCATCCCGACGCGTCTGGTTCTGCAAGCTGACCACGGCTTCCAAGACCTGGGCCATGTCGACGGGGGCGGCATCGTTGCGTGCCAGCTCCGCGTCGAGCCGCGACGCATCCGAAATATCCGAGATCAGGCGGTCGAGGCGCCGGACATCATGCTGGATCACGGCGAGCAGCCGGCCGCGGGAATCGTCGTTTTTCACGCGCGGCAGCGTTTCCACGGCACTGCGCAGTGAGGTGAGCGGGTTCTTGAGCTCATGGGCGACATCGGCGGCGAAGCTCTCGATCGCCTCGATGCGGTTGTAGAGTGCCTTTGTCATGTCGCGCAGCGAGCCTGACAGGTGTCCGATCTCGTCGTGGCGATTGGTGAAATCGGGAATTTCCTCGCGCGACTTCACGCCCTTGCGCACGCGCTGCGCAGCGTCGGCGAGCTTGCGGATCGGCTCGGCGATCGTGCCGGCCAGCAGCACCGACAGCACGATCATCACGCCCGCAGCAACGGCAAAGACCTGGATGATGGCGTAGCGTTCGCCGGCGATGATGCCGTCGATGTCGCCGCCTTGGGTCGAGAGCAGAAGCGCTCCGCGTACGGTCCGGAAGCGCTGGACCGGCACGGCGACGGAGACGATGGTCTGCCCGCGCGTATTGACGCGCACGACACTGGCTGGAACGCCGCTCAAGGCGCGTGCCACCTCCGGATAGGACTTGCCATTGGCATTGGCGAAATCGTCATAGGCCGGCACGTCGGCACGCCCGAGCCGGCTGCGCAGCATGTTCCATGTGCGCTCGAGCAAGGGCGCCTCGTCCTGCTCGCCGAGGCGCGGCAAGTCGAGCCGGAGCACGTCGCCGCGCGAATAGAGATTGCGCGAATCGAGCGTCAGCATCCCGTCCTTGTCATAGACGCGGGCACGGGTCTTGGTCGGCGTCACCAGGCGCCTGAGCAGCGGCGCCACTTTCTCGGGATTGATCGAGAAATCGAGCGGATCGTCGGCAATGCCGGCGCTCTCACCTGCTTGCAGCTGCAGCAACTTATCGGCGTCGATGGTGATCGTGTCGGTCTCGACCGTCGCGGAGGCCGCGATCGACGCGGCAATGATCTCGCCCTGCGTCAGCAGGCTTTGCACCCGGGACTCGATCAATCCTTCGCGGAACTGATTGAGGTAGAGAAAGCCGAGCAGCAGTGCCACGAGCCCGGCAAGATTGAGGACGRCGATGCGACGCGTCAGGCTGGAGGCCGCGCGCGACGAGATGGCGCGCCAGGCATGCCGTCCCGCAAGCGCTACGCGCCGCCGCAGCGCCGGACGGCTGCGGCGGCCTTCGGCGCGGGGTCTGTCCTGTTCAATCGTCGCCATGCGTGATGCGTTCCAATTCCACGAAGGCCGTTAAGTGTCCCTCGGAGCAGGTCAAGGCATCGATCGCGATTCTCACATCTCCTTGAAGCGGTAACCGACACCGTACAGCGTCTCGATCATGTCGAACTCGGCATCGACCTGATTGAACTTCTTGCGCAGCCGCTTGATATGGCTGTCGATGGTGCGGTCGTCGACATAGACCTCGTCGTCATAGGCGGCGTCCATTAGGGCGTTGCGGCTTTTCACCACGCCGGGACGCTGTGCCAGCGACTGCAGGATCAGGAATTCGGTGACGGTCAGCGTGACCGGCTCGCCCTTCCACGTGCAGGTATGACGCTCCGGGTCCATGCGCAACTGGCCGCGCTCCAGGGCCTTGGCGTCTTCCGGCCGCGCTGGCGCGCTGACATCCTTGGCGCCTGCGCGGCGCAGGATCGCCTTGACGCGCTCGACCAGCAGTCGCTGCGAGAACGGCTTCCGGATGAAGTCATCCGCGCCCATCTTCAGGCCAAAGAGCTCGTCGATCTCCTCGTCCTTCGACGTCAGGAAGATCACCGGCAGGTCGGATTTCTGCCTGAGCCGCCGAAGCAGCTCCATCCCGTCCATGCGTGGCATCTTGATATCGAAGATCGCCAGATCCGGCGGGTTCTGCTTCAGCCCATCAAGCGCCGATGCCCCGTCCGTATAGGTCATGATCCGGTATCCTTCGGCCTCGAGGGCGATGGAGACCGAGGTCAGGATGTTGCGGTCGTCATCGACCAGCGCAATGGTTGGCATGGGCTTTACGTCTCTGGGCCGCGTTGCAATGACGGGTCCACTCTCGCGAGAGAGCGGCCAAACCGTGGCTGCAATCTAGCGGTGCCGTGACGGTTTCGCTACAGCCTAACGCGTTGTTATGCCGAAAGGGTCCGGAGCGGCTGTCGGCGGCTTCGGCTGGTGCGGCTCGCCAAGGCCGATTTTTGAGGGTGAGGAGCGTGCGATGTCTGAGGTTCAGGGACAGGCGATCACGCCGCGCGGCGTCGAACTCGGGGGCACGGCGCCGGATTCCTTCGATGCGGTCGCGATGGCGCGCGAGCTGCTGCGCATTGCTCGCACGGTGCCGCTGGCGACCCTTGACCCGGCAAGCGGATTTCCGTTGTCGACTCTCGTGAATGTCGCGACCGATGTCGATGGAACGCCGCTTCTTCTGCTCTCGAAGCTCGCATTGCATACGCGCAATCTCGATGCCGATCCGCGCTGCTCGATCCTGTGCTTTGCGTTGGGGAAGGGCGACCCCATGGCCAACTCGAAGCGCGTCAGCGTGGCCGGGCGTGCCCTGCGCACCGACGATCCGCGGGCGCGGCGCCGGTTCCTGGCGCGTCACCCCAAGTCGAAGCTCTACATTGATTTCCCCGATTTTTCGCTCTTCCGGCTCGAGGTCTCCGGGCTCCATCCCAATGGCGGGTTTGCCCGCGCAGCCGAGATCGCGACAGGTGACGTCCTGCTCGACCTGACGGGGTGCGATGCGCTGATCGAGGCCGAGGACGGCGCCGTCGCACATATGAACGAGGACCATGCGGACGCGCTCGCGCTGTATGCGACGCGGCTGCTGGGTGAGGCGGAGGGGCGCTGGCGGGCGACGGGACTCGACCCCGAAGGGCTTGATCTTGTCTGCGGCGATGCTGCGGCGCGCCTTGTCTTTCCCGAGCGTGTCACCAGCCCGGGGGCGTTGCGTGCCGCGCTGGTGGCGCTGGCCCAGAAGGCCCGAGCTGCGGCCTGATGACGCTGTGCCGGAGGGCTCGGATTATTCAATCGATTTAGGGAAGCTTGTGCCTGCTCAAGTTTCGTCGGTGACTTGAGCCGGCGCCGCCATGCGCTTAAAGAGCGCCGCACTTGATCTCGCCCACGGTGGCGGAAGCACAGTCCGCCATGTCGAAACAAGGCGTCGAAGGGCGCCGTTTGGGAGAATGCCTGTGGAGACCATCGGTCACTTCAACACCGCCTGCGGCGCCGACACATTCGGCTTCCGCAAGCTCAAGGCGGTGCGCTGGAACTTCGAAGCGGCGCGCCTTTACGAGGAGTCGCTGCGGCGCGGCGAGTCCGAGATCGCCCATGGCGGTGCGCTCTGCGCCGATACCGGCAGCCATACCGGCCGGTCTCCGAAGGACAAGTTCGTCGTCAAGGATGCGCTGACGGAAGGAACCGTCTGGTGGGAGAACAACGGCGCGATCACGCCGGCGCAGTTCGAGACCTTGCTCGCTGATTTCATCAGCCATGCCGAAGGCAAGGAACTCTTCGCCCAGGATCTCTATGGCGGCGCCGACCCGGTGCATCGCGTCAAGGCTCGCGTCTTCACGGAGTTCGCCTGGCACTCGCTCTTCATCCGCAACTTGCTGATCCGCCCGGCTCCGGAAGAGATTCCGACCTATGTGCCGGAAATGACGATTGTCGACCTCCCGAGCTTCAAGGCCGATCCCAAGCGCCATGGCTGCCGCAGCGAGACCGTCGTCGCCATCGATTTCACCCGCAAGATCGTGCTGATCGGCGGCTCCGCCTATGCCGGCGAGATGAAGAAATCGGTCTTCACCTATCTGAACTACATCCTGCCCACCAAGGGTGTCGTGCCGATGCATTGCTCGGCGAATGTTGGCCGCAATGAAGACCCGGCGATCTTCTTCGGGCTCTCCGGCACCGGCAAGACCACGCTGTCGGCTGACCCTGACCGCACGCTCATCGGTGATGACGAGCATGGCTGGTCGAAGGACGGCATCTTCAATTTCGAGGGTGGCTGCTACGCCAAGACGATCAAGCTCTCGGCCGAGGCCGAGCCGCAGATCTATGCTGCTTCGCAGCGTTTCGGCACGGTGCTCGAAAATGTCGTGCTCGACCCGATCAGCCGCGTTGTGGATTTCGACGACCAGAGCAAGACCGAGAACACCCGCTCGGCCTATCCGCTCGATTTCATCCCGAATGCGTCGCGCACCGGCCGGGCCGGCACGCCCAAGAACATCGTGATGCTGACGGCCGACGCGTTCGGCGTGATGCCGCCGATCGCCAAGCTGACCCCGGCCGAGGCGATGTACCATTTCCTCTCCGGCTACACTGCCAAGGTCGCCGGCACGGAGCGCGGCCTTGTCGGCGTCGAGCCGGAGTTCTCGACCTGCTTCGGCTCGCCCTTCCTGCCGCGTCACCCGTCGGAATACGCCAATCTGCTGCGCGACTTCATCGCCAAGCACCATGTCGATTGCTGGCTGGTGAACACCGGCTGGACCGGCGGCAAGTACGGTACCGGCCGGCGCATGCCGATCCGCGTCACCCGCCGCCTGCTGTCGGCGGCGCTGGACGGCTCGCTCAACCGCGCCGATTTCCGCCGCGATCCTTATTTCGGCTTCGCGGTGCCGACCTCGGTGCCCGGCGTCGAGCCGCACATCCTCTATCCCGTCAAGACCTGGCAGGATAAGGCCGAGTTCGCCGAAACCGCCAAGACGCTCGTCGGCATGTTCCGCGAGAACTTCAAGCGCTTCGAGAGCCATGTCGATGATGCCGTGAAGGCGGCAGCGCCGACCAGTTCGCTCGCGGCGTGACGCCCGAATCGGATTGATGTGTTACGAGAGGCGGCGATGAGCCGCCTCTTTTTGATTCTACTGAAGCTTCTCACCACCCTCGTCATCGTCGGGGCGGGTCTTTGGGGCGTCGGCCTCCTGCTGTTCCGCCTCAACGGCGCGCTGGCGATCATCGGCGCCATCGGCTTCGGCTTCGCCGCGCTGGCCGGGCTGATCGGGATCTGGACCGGCGCCCTGCGATTGCCGCTGGGCTTCGCGATCGTGTTCCTCGGCCTGCTCGGCTGGTGGAACAGCATGCTGCCATCCCATGATCGCGACTGGATCCCCGAGCTTGCGCGCCTGCCGGAGATCGCGCGCGAGGGCGACCGCATCACCGTCAGCAATTTGCGGCATTTCCGCTGGCGCACCGAAACCGACTACGATCAGCACTGGGAAACGCGCAGCTTCGACCTGTCGAAGATCGAGGGCGCCGATCTCTTCCTGTCCTACTGGTCCGGCGAGGCGATTGCGCATCTGCTCGTCAGCTTTACCTTCTCAGATTCCCTGCCGCTGACCTTCTCGATCGAGGTTCGGCGCGAGAAGGGCGAGGAATGGTCGTCGCTGGCCGGCTTCTTCCGGACCTATGAGATGGCCTATGTCGCCGCCGACGAGCGCGACATCGTTGGCCTGCGCACCCATGCGCGTGGCGAGGATGTGAGGCTGTTCCGGCTCGCCGCGACCCCGACCCAGGCCCGCGACGTGCTGCTGGCCTATGCCGCCGACATCAACCGGCTGGCGAAGAAGCCGCGCTGGTACAACACGCTGACGACCAATTGCACGACGGTGGTCTACCATCTCGTCGGTTCGGTTGCCCCCGGCTGGACCTTCTCGCTGCCCCTCGATCCGCGCGTGCTGCTCTCCGGCTACCTGCCGGGCTACCTCGCCCGCATCGGTGCGATCCGCTCCGACATGCTGCTCGACGAGTTGATTCGACGMGGGCGCATCAGCGAGCGGGCACGCACTCTGTCCCTCGACGATCCCGCGTTTTCGCAGAGGATTCGCGAAGGCGTGCCGACGGGACGGCCCTAGCGCCGCTCAGCCATGGGCGGACGCGCCCGGAGCGCCCCCGGCCTCGTCCGTCCGTGAACCGGGGACGGCGGCCGCCCGGCACGGGGCCGAGCTGCCGGACAGGCCTGCAGCTACCTGAAGAAGATCACCGTCTGCAGCAGGAAGAGCGGGATCAGGATCGTGCCCGACCACAGCATGTAGCCGAAGAAGCTCGGCATATTGACCTTCCGATCCTTGGCGATGGCGTAGACCATGAAGTTCGGCGCGTTGCCGATATAGCTGTTGGCGCCCATGAAGACCGCGCCGGCCGAGATTGCGGTCAGCGTCAGCGCGCCGGTTGTCATCAGGGCTTTCGCGTCGCCGCCGGCAAGCTCGAAGAAGACCAGATAGGTCGGGGCATTGTCGAGGAAGGACGAGAGGATGCCGGTCAGCCAGAAATAGGCGACGTTGTTCGGCGTTCCGTCCGCATGCGTCACCAGCGCGACGAGCGGTGCGAACGCCCCGTCCTTGCCGGCCTGCAGCATCGCCAGCACCGGGATGATGCAGACGAAGATGCCGGCAAAGAGCTTGGCGACCTCCTTGATGGGCCCCCAGTTGAATTCATTGCCGGCCCGCACGGGCTTCGGCGTCAGTACCAGCGAGAGACCCGCGAGGCCGAGCAGGATCGCGTCGCGCACCAGATTCTGCAGCTCGACATGAACGCCATGGATGTCGAAGACAGTGCCGGGCTTCCAGTTCGCCGACATCAGGATGGCGAGGATGACGCCGCCGAGCAGGGCGATATTGACCTTGCCGAAGAGCCTGATGGCACGGTCCGGCGTCGGATCCTTGAGGGCTGGAGCCCCCTTTTCCTTGCTGAAGAAATAGGTGTCGAGCGCGAAGAACAGTGCCAGCAGCACAGCGACCGCAAAGCTGGTTTCCGGCAGGAGGTGCTGGGTCGTCCAGAAGAAGCTGACGCCGCGCAGGAAGCCGAGAAAGAGTGGCGGATCTCCGAGCGGTGTCAGGGAGCCGCCGATATTCGAGACCAGGAAGATGAAGAACACGACGACGTGGACGTTGTGGCGGCGGTCGTCATTGGCGCGCAGCAGCGGCCGGATCATGATGATCGAGGCGCCCGTCGTGCCGACCACGCTCGCCATCGCGGTCCCGATCGCCAGCAGAGCCGTATTGGTCGCTGGCGTACCGCGCAGATTCCCGGTGATCAGGATGCCGCCGGCAATGGTGAAGAGCGCGAAGAGCAGGATGATGAAGGGGATATATTCGAGCAGCGCGGTGTGAAGYAGTGATCCGAGCGCCGGATCGAAGCCACGGAAGAGGACCAGAGGCACCAGCACGAGCGCTGCCCAGAAGGCTGCGAACTTGCCGTAATTGAGCYCCCAGACATGCGGAAACAGGATCGGTCCGAGGGCGATCGAGAGCAGCATGCCGGCAAAGGGAAGAGCCCAGGCCGCACCGAGCGTCGCCCCGCCGATATCGCCCGCCGCGAACGCGAGGCTGGGAACCAGGCACAGCGCCAAGGCTGCACCCGCAAGCGAAATCACTGACTTCAAGGACCCGCTCCCCAATCCCGATATCGAGCGGTTTCCGTCATCGCCCGGTTGTGTTGTCGCGTAAAGCCTGATCGGAGGGCTAGCAACCTCACGGCGAAATGGCATAGCTGCGCAATCCTGCCGATAGGCGTGATTCAGATGGGGCCTCGACGATGCAACCGGCTTTCTCCGCACTGTTCGGCCTGGGCCTTCTGGCGGCGTCTTCAGCTTCGGCCTTCGCCCAGGTCGCGGTCGAGGAGATCAAGGCCCAGCTCTTCCTCGAGCGCACCGGCAGGCTCTCGGAGAATCTGGTCGGGACGAAGAAGGCGCTCCACAATGCAGTGATCGGCGAGGGCGAAGCCGGCGAGCCGGCCGATGCGCTGCTGGTGACGCTTTCCTTCACCGGCGCGAAGAACACCAAATCCTCGGACAAGATCGCGCGCGACCTCGCCTCGCTCACCGTCAGGCAGAAGGCGAAGACCGGCGAGAGGATCCTGCTCAGGCGCGTCTATGGCGGGTTCCTCTTCGGCGAAGAGGGGCGCATCCACAAGGCCTTCCTGCTCGACAGCGCCACCTGCTCTCCGCTCGAGATCGAGGTGAAGGTCGGTCGGAGCCGCAAGGAAGCGAAGCTGGATTTCTCCTGCAGCGAGTAGGGTGCGGGGAAGATTTGTTATGTCACGGTTCATTCTCGTGGAATAATCTCCTCAATGCGGCGTCCCGCCCGCAGCCTGATTCGGGACCGACCATGTGCCGTTTCCTCGCCTATTCTGGCGTTCCGGTCTTTCTTGAGGATTTCGTCGCCTCGCCCTGCCATTCGCTGATTCACCAGTCGCTCCATGCCGAGGAGAGCAAGACCGGCACGAATGGCGACGGGTTTGGCGTCGGCTGGTATGGCGAGAAGCCGGAGCCCGGGCAGTATCGCGAGGTCCGTCCGGCCTGGTCCGACGAGAACCTGCTCTCGATCGCCCGTCAGGTGCGCTCGCATCTCTTCTTCGCCCATGTGCGCGCCGCGACCGGCACGGCGACGACGCGGGCCAATTGCCATCCCTTCGTCCATGGCCGGCATCTCTTCATGCATAACGGCCAGATCGGCGGCTACGCCCTGATCCGCCGCAAGCTCGAGAGCCTGATTCCCGATTCGCTCTATGCCGCCCGTGTCGGCACGACGGATTCGGAGGCGATCTTCCTCCTGGCGCTCGCCCGCATGGCGGACGGCTATTCGCCCGGCGAAGCGCTGGCCTGGACCTTGGGCGAGGCGCTTGCCCTGATGCAGGCGGCCGGCATTCGCGAGCCCTTGCGCTGCGCCGCCGCGCTCGCCGATGGCGAGACGATCCACGCCGTGCGCTGGTCTTCCGATACGCGGCCGCCGACGCTCTATATCTGCAACCGCAGCGACAGCATCGTCGTCGCGTCCGAGCCGGTCGATGCCGCGCGCGACTGCTGGCAGGCGCTCGGATGCAATTCGATGGTGTCGGTGAAATCAGGCGCGATCACGGTCAGCCCCTTCGAGGTCGGGCTTCGGCAGGCAGCCTGAGTCCGCCATCGCTTGCGTCCGCGCGCCGGCTGCGTCACATCGCGCCATGCGCGATTTCGATACCCCGCTTCCGATCGATGCCGTCCTGGGCGATCTCGCCGCGGCGCTCCGTGCCGGCCCGAATGCGGTGCTGGTCGCTCCTCCCGGCGCCGGCAAGACCACGCGTGTCCCGCTCGCCCTGCTCGACGAGCCCTGGGCGGCTGGCGGCAAGCTGATCATCCTCGAACCGCGCCGGCTCGCGGCTCGCGGTGCTGCCGGCCGCATGGCGCAGACGCTGGGGGAGCGCGTTGGCGACACGGTTGGCCTGCGTGTCCGGCTCGGATCGAAGATCGGGCCGAAGACGCGGATCGAGGTCGTCACCGAGGGGGTCTTCGCCCGGATGATCCTCGACGATCCGGCGCTCGACGGCATCGCCGCCGTGCTCTTTGACGAATTCCACGAACGCTCCCTCGATGCCGATTTCGGTCTCGCCCTGGCGCTCGACGCGCAAGGCGGATTGCGCGAGGACCTGCGCATCCTGGTGATGTCGGCCACCCTGGATGGCGCGCGGGTCGCAAAGCTGCTCGGCGCCGCGCCGGTCATCGAATCGCAGGGCCGGGCCTATCCTGTCGAGACGCGCTATCGCGGCCGGGATCCGCTGAAGCGGATCGAGGACCAGGTCACCGAGGCCGTGCAGCAGGCCCTGAACGAGCAACCGGGTTCGCTCCTCGTCTTCCTGCCAGGACAGGGCGAGATCAGGCGGGTCGAGGAGCGGCTGCGCGAACGGGTGCGCGATCCCGCGGTCGAGATCGCGCCGCTCTATGGCGCGCTCGATCAGGCCGAGCAGGATCGCGCCGTGCTGCCGGCGCCGGCCGGACGTCGCAAGATCGTGCTGGCGACCTCGATCGCCGAGACCTCGCTCACCATCGAGGGGGTGCGCGTGGTGGTCGATTCGGGCCTCGCGCGCGTCCCCGTCTACGAGCCCGATATCGGCGTGACCCGGCTCGAGACCCGCCGGGTCAGCCGCGCTGCGGCCGACCAGCGCCGCGGCCGCGCCGGCCGCACCGAACCGGGCGTGTGCTACCGCCTCTGGGAGGAGGCTGGTACTGGCGCCCTGGAAGCCTTCGCCCGGCCTGAAATCCTCTCTGCGGATCTCGCGCCGCTGCTGCTTGATTGCGCCGCCTGGGGCGTCGCCGATCCGACATCGCTCGCCTTTCTCGACCAGCCGCCGGCGCCTGCCCTGAAGGAGGCGCGGGCGCTGCTGCTCAATCTTGGCGCACTCGCCGATGACGGCCGCATCACCGCCGATGGCCGGGCCTTGCAGGCATTGCCGCTGCCGCCGCGCCTCGCGCGCATGGTCGTCGTTGCCGCGCGCTTCGGTCAGGCCAGGGCGGCGGCGGAACTGGCGGCGCTGCTGGTCGAGCGGGGGCTCGGCGGGGATGCGACGGATCTCGCCGAGCGGGCCGAGCGCTTCGGGCGGGAGCGCGGTGGTCGTGCCGCCGATATGCGCCGCCTCGCGGAGGGCTGGGCCCGGTTGGCGGAGAAGGCGAGCCCGCCCGGGTGCGACGCGACGGGCTCCATCGGCTTCCTGCTCGCGCTCGCCTATCCCGATCGAATCGCCAGGCTACGCGCAGCGGGCTCGGGCCAGTATCTCCTGGCCAATGGCCGCGGTGCGGCGCTTGAGCCGACGCAGCGCCTCGCCCGCGAGCCCTGGATCGTCGTGGCCGACATGACGGGCATAGCGCAACAGGCCCGAATCCTTGGGGGTGCCGCAATCGGTGAAGACGAAGTCCTGCGTCAGGCCGCCGAAGGCCTGGCGTCCTTCGGCCTGGAGGAGCGGACGGAAACGATCTTCGACCGCAATGCCCGCGCCCTGCGTGCGCGTGCGGTCAAGCGCTATGGCGCCATCAGCCTGTCGGAACGCCCGCTTGCAGTCGAGGCAACGTCGGAGAACGCTGCGATCCTGGCGATTGGTGTGGCGACGCTGGGCGTCGGGTTGCTGCCATGGACGAAGGCACAGCAGCAATTGCGCGAGCGGACCGCCTTCCTGCGTCAGGCCGCAATCGGCACAGAAAGCGAAAATCCCTGGCCCGACCTGTCCGATGCCGGGCTCGCAGTCGAGCCGGAACTCTGGCTTGCGCCCCATATCGAGGGGCGAACCTCGCTCGCTGCGATTGCGCCGGCCGACCTCGACGCGGCACTGGCCAGCCTGCTGCCCTGGGATCTGAAACGCCGGCTCGATGCCGAGGCGCCGACGCATTTCGCTGCACCGACCGGCTCCCATCTCGCCGTGGATTATGCGGCCGAGGCGGGACCGACGATCTCGGTGCGCGTGCAGGAGCTTTACGGGCTTGCTCAGCACCCCTCGCTCGCGGCCGGCCGCGTGCCGCTCGTCCTGGAGCTGCTGTCGCCGGCGCATCGACCGATCCAGGTGACCCGCGACCTGCCGGGTTTCTGGCGCGGCTCCTGGGCCGCGGTGAAGGCCGACATGAAGGGCCGCTATCCCCGCC
Organism: Allobosea sp. P1_A7; assembly: GCF_056406775.1. Taxonomy (NCBI): domain Bacteria; kingdom Pseudomonadati; phylum Pseudomonadota; class Alphaproteobacteria; order Hyphomicrobiales; family Alloboseaceae; genus Allobosea; species Allobosea sp. P1_A7. The sequence goes on along the minus strand of NZ_JBFTZN010000011.1, from coordinate 3,357 downwards.
ATCTCTGGCCGGACGATCCAGCCGCAGCGCTGCCGACGACGCGAGCGAAGCCGCGCGGCACCTGAGGCCGCCTCAATTCCCCATCCGGTCGCGCCACTGCCTCTCGCCCGAGAGGCAGGACACGCGCGGCTCCTTGGCCTGCGCCTTCTGGATGGTCGCCTCGGCAGCCGGGGCGTCGGCAATCTCGCGCACCAGCTTGGTCCGGGTCGCATCGACGAACTGGTGACGTTCGCGGATCGGGATCACGAAGGCGCCGACGCCGGTGACGACGCAGTCTTCGTAATAGACGTCGAGATTGTCGATATCGAAATAGCTCGCCTGTTTCAGCATCACCGGCAGGCCGTTGATGCTGATGCCCTTGTCGCGGGCATCGTCGCGCGCCGCGGTAACGGGGCGCCCGTCATTGTTGGCGCCGTCGCCCGAGATGTCGATCACACGCCGCATCGCGGTGACATTGGCCTGCTCGAGCAACTGCATGCCGAGATCGATCGCGCCCGAAATCGACGTCCGCCGGCCGCGCCGTGTCTGAGCCTCGCCCAGCTCCTCGGCAAAGGCGATGGCCGATTGTGGCGTGTCGATGACCGTCCAGGGCTTGACGATATGCTGGAAATTGCCGCCGGCCCATTCGAAATAGGTCACGGCGATCTTGCCGAGCGCGCCTTTGGCGATGGCGTCGTGCAGCTGTTTCGAGCGAAAGGCCTCGATATAGCCGCCGCGCTGCAGCGCGAGCTCGTCGAGATCCATCGAGTAGGAAATGTCGACCGCCAGCACGAGGGCGAGATCGACCTCGTCGGGCGGGGCGGCCGCCGGCTGCGCATTCGGCGCCGTGCCCGTCCAGAAGCCGGCCGCCGCAAGACTCAAGAGACCGAACAGCACATGCCGCATCGCCACCTCCGCCATCAGGGCGCGGCGGAAGTGTGCACCTCGTTTCGGCTCTCGCCAAGAATGATTTATCGGCAGGCTCAGCCCGCGCGGCGGGCATCCACGATGGCGATCGCGGCCGCGACCGCCTCCTCGACCGTGAGCGCCGAGGTGTCGAGGATATCCGCGTCCTCAGCTGCCTTCAGCGGGGCATCGCTGCGGCCGGAATCGCGGGCATCGCGACGCCTGATATCGGCCAGAATGCCCTCGAAGGAGGCAAGCTCGCCGCGTCCGGCCAATTCCTTGTGGCGCCGGGCCGCCCGCACCTCCGGCGTCGCGGTGACGAAGAGCTTGGCCGGAGCCTCGGGGCAGATCACCGTGCCGATATCGCGCCCGTCGAGAACGGCCCCGCCCGGCTGCCCGGCGAAGCGGCGCTGACGGTCGATCAGCCCCTTGCGGACCGCCGGCATCGCCGCAACGACCGATGCGGCCTCGCCGATCTCGCGCCCACGCAGGCTGTCCTCGGCGAAGGCCTTTTCATCGAATGTCGAGACGATCGCTGCGGCGGCCTCGGCATCGTGGATATCCTTGCCCACGTCCCGCATCGCGCGGGCCACCATGCGATAGAGCAGGCCGGTATCCAGATAGGGCAGGCCGTAATGGGCCGCGAGCCGCCGCGCCAGCGTACCCTTGCCCGAGGCGGCAGGACCATCCACGGCGATGACCAGGCGCTTACGCATCGCGGCAGGGCTCATGCGATCTCAGCGCCCAGCCCGTTCATCAGGCTGATGAAGGTCGGGAAACTGGTCGCGATCATCGCACCGTCATCGACCTGCATCGGTTTCTGCGTCGCCAGCCCCATGACGAGGAAGCTCATGGCGATGCGGTGATCGAGATGAGTTGCGGCCGTGCCGCCCCCCGTGACCTTGCCGTTTCCGCCCTCGACGACGAGGTCGTCGCCTTCGATCCGGCAGGTCACGCCCGCGGCCTTCAGCCCGGCCTCGACAGCGGCGAGCCGGTCTGATTCCTTGACGCGCAGCTCCTGAAGCCCCCGCATCCGGGTCGTGCCGCTGGCAAAGGACGCGGCGACCGCGAGGACCGGATACTCGTCGATCATCGATGGCGCGCGCTCCGGCGGCACCTCGACGCCCGTGAGGGCGCCGAAGCGGACGCGCAGCGTCGCGACCGTCTCGCCGCCTTCATTGGCCTCGCTCTCGACCGTGATGTCGGCCCCCATCTCGCGCAGCGTGGTCAGCAGCCCGCTGCGGAGCGGATTGGTCATCACGCTCTCGATCAGGATGTCGGAGCCCGGCACGATCAGCGCGGCGACCAGCGGGAAGGCGGCGGAGGAGGGGTCGGCCGGCACCACGATCGGCGCTGCCTGCAATTCGGGCTGGCCCGTCAGCACGATCCGCTGGCCATGGGCCCCCTCGGGGGTCACCCGCACCTCGGCGCCGAAATGCGCCAGCATCTTCTCGGTATGGTCGCGCGTCGCTTCGGTCTCGATCACCGTGGTCTCGCCCGGGGCGGCGAGGCCGGCGAGCAGAACGGCCGACTTGATCTGCGCCGAGGCGACCGGTGTGCGATAGGTGATCGGCAGCGCCTCCTTCGGCCCGCGGATCGTCAACGGCACGCGCCCGCCCTCTTCCTGCGACAGGATGGTGGCGCCCATCAGTTCGAGCGGATCGAGGATACGCCGCATCGGCCGTTTCCTGAGCGAGGCGTCGCCATCGAAGGTGGTGGTGATCGGGTGCGCGCCGCAAACGCCCATCATCAGGCGCGAGCCGGTGCCGGCATTGCCGAAATCGAGCAGGCCGGCCGGCTCCCTCAATCCGCCAACGCCGACGCCCTGGACGCGCCAAGCGCCGGGTCCGTCATGATGCACGATGGCGCCCAGCGCGCGGGCCGCGTCGGCTGTGCGCAGCACGTCCTCGCCTTCGAGCAGGCCGGTGACCTTGGTCTCGCCGATGGCGAGCAAGCCGAAGATCATCGCGCGATGCGAGATCGACTTGTCGCCGGGAACCCGGACACGGCCGGAGAGCGGGCCGGAGGCCCGGGCGGTGACGGGAGTTGGGTGCTGCGCGTGGGCCACGTCGATCGTCTCTGGCTGCTTGATCTTGGACGCTGGCTGCCTAGCATGGCCACCCGTCGCGCGCCACGCGCGAGACGCGAATCAAATCAGCATTTGACAGGGCCGGCCGGCACGACTAACGGACGCGCCTGCTTTTCAAAACATGAATGAATGAAGGTCCGACGCAGTGGCGAAACCGGAACTTGGTACCAAGCGCGTTTGCCCGACCACGGGACGCAAATTCTACGACCTGAACAAGGACCCGATCGTCTCGCCCTATACGGGGCAGGCTTTCCCGCGTTCGATGTTCGAGCCGCAGGCCAAAGCGGCGGCGGTTGTCGCCAAGGAAGCGGATGACGAGGACGAGACCGAGGCCGCTGACGGCGCGGTCGAGCTTGTCTCTCTCGATGAGGCCGATGCCGAAA
>NZ_JBFTZN010000010.1:0-48986 GCF_056406775.1 Allobosea sp. P1_A7 | reverse complement strand
GTTCCCAGCAGATGTCGCGGATTGCCGCCCTCGAGCCAGGCCGGCGGGAGCAACTTCAGCGAAAGATTCCGCCGCAGCGGGTCGAGCGGCGCGAGATGGTCGGCCAGCAGCGCGGTGACGGCGATGGCGGCGACGATGGCAAGGCCGGCGAGGCCCGCCTTGTTCGACAGGAGCGAGCGCAGCACGCGCGGCAGGCGCGGGATAMGGGGAAGCGGGAGGGATATCTGCATCGTTTTCATCTCGGGCCGATCAATRCCGCAGGCGGGGATCGATCAGTCGGTAGAGGGCGTCCGTCGTCAGGTTGATCGTCAGAGCCATGATGGTGATGACGAACACCGCGATCTGGATGACCGCCATGTCCTTGGTGTAGACCGCCTGCACGACGAGCTGGCCGAGACCCGGCCAGGAGAACACCGTTTCCGTGACCAGAGCCCCGCCAAGCAGCGCGATGGCATGGAGCGAGGTCATGGTCAGGGCCGGGATCAGCGCATTGCGCAGGCCATGGCGGAGGATGACGAGGAACTCCGGCACGCCCTTGGCCCGGGCGGTCCGGATATAGTCCTGGCCCATGACTTCCAGCAGGCTGGACCGGATCAGTTTCGTCAGCTCGGCGGCAAAGCCGGTGCCCAGCGTCAGCGCCGGCAGGATCAGATGCGCGAAGCTGCCGCTGCCGGAGACCGGAACCAGCCGGAGCCAGACGCCGAAGACGAGGATCAGCATGATGCCGACCCAGAAATTCGGCATCGCCTTGCCGAGGATCGTCACGGCGGAGATCGCGAAATCCGGCATGCTGTTGCGCTTGAGCGCAGCGAAGATGCCGGTCGGCAGGGCGATGAGGATCGCGACGACGAGGCCGCCCGCCGTCAGCGTCAGGGTTGCGGGAATGCGTTCGAGCACGACCGGCAGGGCATCGGTGCCGTAGCGATAGGAGACGCCGAAATCCCCGGTCAGGATATTGCCCATGTAGCGGAGATATTGGACATACCAGGGCCGATCGAGCCCCCACGCCGCGACCAGCGTGAGGCGATCGTCTTCGCTTGCATCCTCCGGGATCAGCAGGGCCGAAGGATCGCCCGTCAGATAGACCAGCACGAAGACGATCAGCGAGACGATGTAGAGCACCGGCACGAATTGCAGCAGCGCCTTGAGGGGAGAGCGTCCGCTCATGGGCGCGAGACGTCCTCGGCCGCGATCATTTCGTCGAAGCGCCCGGTATAGATGATGCGATCGCTGACGCCGTAGATCGATTGCGGGAAGAGCAGGCCGATGCGGACGCGCTGTTCGGCGACGATCTGCTGGCCCTGCTGCGAGATGGCGATGCGGTCGGCCTCGCTCTTCGCCTGGCGAACGGAGGCGGCGAGCTTCTCGAAACTCTCGTCCGACCAGTCGTAGTGACGCTTGAAATTGTCGACGAAGAGGGTCGAGGCATCGGTGTAGGAGCCCATGCCCCAGAGATAGAGCTCGCCAAAACCGTCGCCGACGACCTTGTTGTTGTAGACGGTCCAGTCGAGCACCTCGACCTGCGCCCGGAAGCCGGCATCCTCGAGATAGCCGGCGACCGCCTCGACGATCTCGCGATCCTTCACATAGCGGCCGCTCGGCGTGCTGATCTTGATGGCGGGACGCTTGCGGTCGCTGTAGCCCGCCTCGCGCAGCAGCGCCTTCGCGCGTTCCGGATCGAAGCGGATGTCGCGGCTCAGCTCCGGGGCGAAGCCCGGGATCGCCGGCGGGAAGAAGCCGCGCGTCGCCCCGCCATGCCCTTCCAGCACCTGCTGCACGATGGCATTGCGGTCGATGGCGAGGTCGATCGCCTCGCGGACGCGCGGATCGCCCGTGACGCGGTCCTTGCCGGTGCGGACATGCAAAGCGAGGTTGCGCGCGATGTCGAAGGTGATGGCGCGCGTGCCCTTGTTGTCGTTCAGGCGCGCGATGTCTTCCGGCGGAACGTTCACGGCGATATCGACGCCGCCGGTCAGGAGCTCGGCCACGCGCGTCGTGGTTTCGGGAATCGAGCGGATGACGACGCCATCCCATTTCGGCGTGCCGCCCCACCAGCGCGGGTTCTTCGCCAGGACGACGCGGTCGGATTTGACCCATTGCTTGAAGACATAGGGCCCGGTGCCGACCGGCTGCTTGAAGAACTCGTCCTTGCCCGCCTTCTCGAACGCCGCCTTGGGCAGGATGCCGGCGCCGTTGCCGACGAAGGCGTGCAGCAGCAGCGTATCGGGCCCGTCGGTTTCGATCCGCAGGGTCGTGTCGTCGGGGGCTTCGACCGCTTTGATCCGGCGGAACTTGCCGGAACTGATCAGCTTCTTGTCCTGCTGCGACCGCTCGATTGTGAACTTGACGTCCTGCGCGGTGAATTTGTCGCCGTTGTGCCAGTAGACGTCGTCGCGCAGCTTCACCGTCCAATGGATATTGTCATCGCTGCTCCAGGAGATGGCGAGACGCGGGGTGAAGCGCAGTTGTCCCTGGCTGAAATCCTTGTTGACCAGGTAATCGTAGATGTTCACCAGCGCCGACTCGGTGCTGTTATTGCCGTGATTGGCCGGGTCGAGCGAAAGGATGTCGTTTCCTTGCGCGATGGTCAGCGTTTCGGCTGCGGCTGATTTCTGAGGACCTGCAAAGATCAACGCTGCCGACATGGCCAAGACCGGCCAGCGGATCARAGCGAACAGACTCATGGAAGCAACGCCTTTGCCTTCGAGAACATTGGGATGGCGCCAAATTAGCGTGCGCTATCCGGAAAAGGTCTTCAAATGCACGGCGATATCGACAGAGATCCTCTCCGATTATCGGATGGCGCAGAAGTTTTGTTGTCGGCACGGTGTCCTGCGCGCTGCCGGGACGCCCGGAGAATCCAACGACCGAATCCAGGCAAGCGAGGCTGCGGTCGACAGGTTTGAAGCGGCGCGGATGCGCTCGGCCGGGAGGGGGACCCGGCTATAATCTGCACCTGAAGCTCATGCTCGTCGGCCGCTGCGGATGGTCGCGCTGGGGCAGGCGCTCGAACTCCGCAGATGTGAAAGCGGCCGGGTTCCGACCGGCCTTCGTTCCGCGGGGCGTCAGCGCTTCCGTGCCACGAGGAACGGCCGGGCATCCCGGCCGCGCGAGGCGTGGTGCTCGCGCCCGATCATCTCGAACCCCGCGGCCGCGATCTCGCGTTCGAGCTCGTCCGTGCTGAGAAAGCTGACTGAGGGCGCCTTGCCGAGGCGCTGCATCAGGGGCACGACGAGGCGCAGGAGCAGGTTCATCTCAGACAGGCATGGCGTCTTGGAGATGAAGATCCCGCCCGGCTTCAGCAGCCGATGGACGCCGGCCAGGGCAGCCTCCCGCGCCGTGATCAGATGCAGGACATTGAACCCCAGCGCGACGTCGAATGTCGCGTCAGGCTCCGAGATCGCAGCCGGCGTCGCGACCTCGAACGCGACATTGCCGCAAGCTGCGGCCTCGGCCTTGCCCCGGGCGATCGCGATCATCTCGCCGGAGATATCCGTCGCCACGATGCGCCCGACATGAGGCGCGAGCCTCAGCGCCGTGGTGCCCGTGCCGCAGCCGAATTCGAGGACCGTATCGCTGCCCCCAAGATAATGCCGCGTGCGCTCCAGCGTGCGCTCGTAGCCTGCCATGTCCGCGATCGGACCGGCGGCGTACTTCCGCGCGGCCCGGTTCCAAAAGCGCGTATCATTCGCAATCTGTGCCATGGCCGCTCCCATGCCGCTCTCTAGCACAGGCGCAGTCAGTCTGGCCTGTCGCTTGTCGGCACGATCGTATCGTCGGTCACTCCGCCGCCAGCGAAGGATGGCGGCGGCGCAGTTCCGGATGCTCCGAAAAGGGCTGCAACGGCGTCATCCAGCGCCGAAGCGTGTCGGCGGCATCGAGTTTCGCGACGAAGGGGTCATTGCCATGGACCGTCCAGGCGATCGTCGCGCTGAGCTCCAGCAGCCCCCAGGCGCCCGCTGGCTGCGGCAGGGTGGTGAAGCTTTCGGTCAGCGATTGCAGCGTCAGATGCGGGATGCCGTCGACGATCGTCAGCGTGTTCCAGTGGACATGTCCGGCGAGGCAGACGACCGGAACCCGGGCCTGACGCAGCACGGCGCGTGCGCGCTCGGCACCGGGATAGGTCGAGAATTCGGGATTACGCTCGAAATAGTAGTTGCCGGTCTGGGCGTGGCCGGAAAGCGGGACATGGCTCATGATCGCGAGCGGGCGATCGGCGGCGTTGACGGTGGCGGCGAGCCAGAGCAGGTCGGCCTCGGTCAGGATGAAGCCGCCCGGGCGGTGGATCCGTGAATCCGCCGCCCAGAGCACGAGGCGCCAATCGCCCAGATCGATGGTCCGATGGCCGAGCGGCTGGCGCAGGATGGCCTCGTTCTCGGCGACGCTCAGATGATCGCGGTCATGATTGCCGCAGAGATGGAAGCGCGGCGCGGCGATGGCAGAAAATGCATCCGCTACCTCCTGCTCCAGTCGCAGGTCGGTCGCATGGTCGCGGTCCGAGATGCGGTCGCCGAGATCGATGACGGCATCGGGTTTCGCGTCCTCAACGAAGCGGCGGAATTCGGCCATGAGCGGCAGGGCCTGGCTGCCCATCTTGGTGAAGCTGTTCTCACCGTGATGGATATCGGCGACGATTGCGAGGCGAAGGGGGGCTGGGCGAAGGGGCTTGGCCATGGCTGGGCTCACGATGCGAAGGACGAGGGCGAAAACGGAGGGGCCGGCGCGGGCCGACCCCTCCCGGTTGGTTCAGCGGGCGGCGAGCGTCACGCGGCCGGCACGGAAGTCGAGGACATAGGGGATGTGCCCGGGCAGGGGCCGCCAGGCGAGCGAGCGCTTCATGCCGTATGACTCGTAGGGCTGATAGAGCGGCAGCACCGGCGGGTCGTTCTTGATCGCCTGCATCAGATCGGCATAGGCCTTCTTGCGCTCGCCGAGGTCGGTCGAGAAGCGGAACCGCTCCCACAGCGCGACATAAGCGTCGTCGGCCTTGAAGCGACCTTCCGAGGCGGAATTGCCGGTCGGAGCCCACATGATGCCGAAAGCGCCCGCGGGATCCGGGAAATACATCGGGTTCGACCAGGCGCGCGCCATCATGGTCGGATCGGAGCCGGTCCATTGCTCGGTGACGTTGAGCTGGGTCTTGACGCCGACGGCGGCCCACATCTCCTGGATCGCCTGCGCGGCGAGCAGGCCATTGGTGTAGTAGGCGGCCTGAACGTCGTAGCGGATCGGGGTGCCGTCATAGCCGGCTTCCTTGAGCAGGGCCTTGGCCTTGGCGGGATCGTACTCGAAGGTGGCGAGCTCGGGCATGTAGAGCTGGCCGAACTGCTGGAAGCTATGGCTCGTCGGCACCTTCGCCTTGCCGAACCAGAGCGCCTCGTTCAGCGTCTTGCGGTCGATGGCGTAGGAGAGCGCCTGGCGCAGCTTCGGATGGGCCATCTTCGGGTTCTGCGTATTGAAGATGACGACGTGGAAGAGCGGCGTCTGCATGCCCTCGACCTTGAGCTTCGCGTCCGAGTCGATCGGCTCGAGCTGGTCCGGCGGGACATTGGTGATCAGGTCGACCTCGGAATTCTTCAAGGCCGTCAGCCGGCCCGAGAGTTCCGGGATGCGTTGCACCGTGACCTTCTGGAACGGCGCCTTCTCGCCCCAGAAACCTTCGAAGTGCTCATAGACGAGGCGCTGGTTCGGCACGAATTCGGTGATCTTGTAGGGGCCGGTGCCGACGGGCTTCAGCGCGAAGGCCTCGAAATCGGCCGGCTCGGCGACGTTCGGATCGCCCGTCAGGGCCATGATGTATTTCTTAGGTACGATCATGCCCTGCTGCACATTGAGCAGGGTCTCGAACAGCGGTTCGGGCTTCGTCGCGGTGATCCGCACGGTCTCGGCATCGACCGCCTCGACCTTGGCCATGTTGGGCAGCGTGTCGCGCTTGCGCACGCTATAGGGCGCAAAACTCGCGTTGATGATGCGGTCGAAGGAGAAGACCACATCCTCGACCGTCATCGGAGCGCCGTTGTGGAAGGTCACGCCCTGGCGGATCTTGAGTTCGATTTCGGTCGGAGAAACCTGCTTCCAACTCGTGGCGATGCCCGGCTGCCAGACGCTCTCGGCGCGGGTGGCGTCCTTGCCGATCAGCGGGTCGAAGGCGTTGAAATAGAACTGCGAGCCGACATTGGAGAAATCGCGGCCGGGATCGAGCCAGGGCGCCATGTTCTGCACGCCGACCTTGAGCTCCTGGGCGCGAGCAAGCCCGGTCAGGGCGGTTGTCGCGAGCGCGGCGGCGAGCGCGGTCTTCAGCAAGGTCTTGAGCATCAGTTCAGCCCTTTCGGTTCGAGCGAAGGTGGTTCGGCAGGCAAGGTGGAGGCGGCGCGTCAGCGTTCGCGCAGGCGCACGTCGAAATGGTCGCGCAGGAAATCGCCGAGCAGCATGGCGGCGAGGCTCACGAGCACGATCGCCGCAGCCGGCACCACCACGATCCAGGGTGCGGAGGCCATGTAGTCGCGCCCCTGGCCGACCATGGAGCCGAGCGTGGCAGTGGGGGGCTGGACGCCGAGCCCGAGGAAGGAGAGGGCGGATTCCAGCAGGATCAGGTTCGAGAAGTTCAGGCTCGCCATCACCACGACCGGCGAGACGATATTGGGGATCATGTGGACGGTCGCGATGTGCCAGCGGGTCGCTCCGGCGGCTCGGGCCGCCTCGATGAAGGGCATTTCCCGCAGGCCGAGGACCTGGGCGCGCACAAGCCTGGTGAAATGGGCCCAATAGGCGATGCCGAGCACGCCGATCAGCACCGCGACATCGGTTCCCGCCAGCGCAACCACGAGCAGCGCGACGAGCGTGAAGGGCAGTGACAGCTTGATGTCGACGAGCCCCATGACCAGCGCATCGACCCGGCCTCCGAGTTGCCCGGCGACGAGCCCGAGCGCGACGCCGATGACGAGCCCGATCAGCGTTCCAAACAGCGCGAGCGCCAGCGTCAGCCTGAGGCCGTACAGACAGCGCGAGAGCAGATCGCGGCCGAGTTGATCGGTGCCGAGCCAATGCGCCGGATTGGCGCGCTCGAAACCGAGCGGGGGCCGCAGCCGCGCCAGCAGTTTCTGCTGGTCGGGGTCGAAGGGCGCAAGCACGGGCGCGAGCACCGCCAGGAGGACGAGCACGAGCGCCAGAAGCGCGGCCGCGACGACCAGGGCGTTCATGCCGGCCGGACGCGCGAAGCGCCGGCGCGGCTTGTGCTGCGGGGCAAGCACGATCTTGACGTCGAGGGTATCGGTCATGACCGCTCAGGCTCCAGCCAGGCGCACGCGCGGATCGACCAGCGCATAGGCGAGATCGACCAGCAGGTTGACGACGATGACGGCGGAGGCGACGACGAGGACGCCGAATTGCAGGACGGGATAGTCGCGGCGCAGCGTCGCGCCGACCAGCAGGTCGCCGACGCCGTTCCAGGCGAAGACGGTCTCGACCACCACCGCTCCCGAGACGAGCGTGGTGATCTGCAGGCCGAGCACCGTGATGACCGGGATCAACGCGTTGCGCAGGCCGTGATGGAGAATGATGCTGCTCTCGGCGAGCCCCTTGGCCCGGGCCGTGCGCATATAGTCCTGCGAGAGGACGTCGAGCATGGCGTTGCGGGTGTAGCGGACCAGCGCCGCGACGAAATAGGCCGAGAGCGCGACCGTCGGCATGACGTAATGCGCGAGTGTGGCCGAGCCGGCGCTGGGCAGCCAGTGCAGCGTGTAGGAGAAGACCAGCAGCAGCAGGATGGCGAGCACGAAATTCGGGATGGCGTAGCCGAAAAAGGCCGTGAAGAGCACGGCGCTGCCGCGCCCCTGGCCGCGCCAGACGGCAGCCAGGATACCGGCCGGCACGCCGATGCAGATCGTCAGCGCCAGGGTCGCGACCAGGAGCGAGGCGCTCTGCCAGAGCCGTTCGGTGAAGATCGTCGCGACCGGCCGGCGCTCCATCAGTCCGAGGCCGAAATCGCCTGAAAGAAGCGAGCGCCAGAACAGCCAGTACTGCTCGGCGACGGAACGATCGAGCCCCCAATAGGCAATCATCTCGCGGCGCGAGGCGGCATCCAGCCCTTCCGGCATCAGGAAGTCGATCGGGTTGCCCGTCAGGCGCGTGGCGAGGAAGACGACCGAGGTGATCACCCAAAGCGTGATGCCCATGCGCAGCAGCCGGCCTGCGAGGAATTCAAGCATGTCTTCCCCCCTGGAGCCGCCGGACGTCGCCCTGCATGCCGGCTCAGTCGTGGCCCGTGCTGCGACGGGCTCGTTCTAGGCTGTGCTTCATGACAGGATGATGAAATAATCTCATTCGATATTGAATTTGACACTGAGTTTATCTCAGTTCATGGACGAGCCTCACTTGCTGACAGGGTTTGGATTCGCGCGATGGGGTCGTTTCACGGCATTCAGGGGTGTCTCGTCGATCTCGACGGCACCCTGGTGCGCGGCCGGCAGATGCTTCCCGGCGCAAATGCCTTTCTCGAAAGCCTGGACGGCCGTTTCGTCATCGTCTCCAACGATGCCGAGCATACGCCGCTCGAATTGTCGCGTGCCCTGAAGCGTCTCGGCCTGACCATCGCGCCGCGCCGGATCGTTCTCGCCGGCTCGACCGCGCTTGACGAAATCGCGCGCCGGCAGCCCCGGGCCCGCATCTCCATGATGGCCAGCAAGAGCCTGATGATCCATGCCCGCGACCGCGGCCTTGTCCCGGTGCAGGAGCGGCCGGACATCGTCTTTCTCGGACGCGACCGGCATTTTTCCTATGAACGCCTGATGCTTGCAGCCAATGCGGTACGCGGCGGCGCCGAGCTCGTCGCTGCCAATCCCGATCTCGTCCATCCCGGCCCGGATGGCGCGGTGGTGCCGGAGACCGGTGCATTGCTGGCGGCGCTGCTCGCCTGCACTGGCCCCGTGCCGTACCGCATCATCGGCAAGCCGGAACCCGCCTTGTTCGAGGCCGGCCTGGCGCTGCTCGGGCTGTCCAGGAATGCGGTGCTGATGGTTGGCGACAACCCGGCGACCGATGGTGAGGGCGCACGGCGCCTCGGCCTGCGCTATTTCGAGCTTCGCGACGGGGTCTTCCCCGCCATCGCGGCGAATGCGCCTTGTCGTGTCTCGGCCGACATGCTGGCCTTCCCGGCATGACGGCGTCGAATCGCAATCCCGGATCGGCCGAGGCCGCCCCCGGCGAACCAGGCACCGAAAGGCGCAAGGGCACCGGCACGCCCGGTCTCGAGGGGGCGCTCGAACGCCTRCAGGCGCTGCGCGCCAACCTGCCGCCCAAAGCTGCCCGCATCGCCGATTTCTTCATGACCCATGCCGCCGAGGTGGTGCATATGTCGGTCACCGAAGTGGCCGAGCGCACCGGCGCGAGCGAAGGCAGCGTCATCTCGCTCTGCCAGCAGCTCGGCGCGCGGGGCTTCCAGCAGGTCAAGATCGCGCTGGCGCGCGATCTGGTGCAACCGGTTCAGTTCATCCACGAGGATCTGGCCCGTTCCGACGACACCGGTGCGGTGATCGAAAAGATCTTCCGCAGCGATCTCCAGGCCCTGCACGACACCATGAAGGTGCTCGACACCACGGCGATGGAGGCCGCGGTCGCCGCGATCCTGAAGGCGCGCCGCGTCGAGCTCTACGGCATCGGCAGCGCGGCCCCGATCGCCGAGGATGCCAATTACCGCCTGCTGCGCATCGGCATCGAGGCGAAGGTCGTGGTCGATTCCCATGTCCAGGCCATCAGCGCCTCGTTGACCGGGCCTGACGTGGCGGTGATCACCATCTCCCATTCCGGCAGCACGCTCGAGACGGTTGCAGCCACGAAACTTGCCAAGGAAGCCGGCGCGACGACGATCTGYATCACCAATTTCGGCAAGTCGCCGCTGCTCGCCCATGCCGATATCGTGCTGCACACGATGGCGCGCGAAACGCAGTTCCGCACCGAGGCGATGACGAGCCGGATCGCACAGCTTGCCATCATCGACGCGCTGATCGCCTGTGTGTCGCTCGCCGATTACGACAAGGCCCTGGCGACGATCGGCAAGACCTTCGACGTCCTGTCGAGCAAGCGCTTCTGAGCCGGGGGCAGGGGAACCTCATCCCAGTAGCGGACCTATCGCGTTTGCCGCGACAGCCTGCCCTCATAGGGCACACCCAGCCCTTGCGGTTGAAGCTGCAATGTTGTGCTCGATGTCCAGGCTTCGAAGCAGTCCTCGCCCCGCGCTGATTGCCAGCAGAGCGCGTCGCCCTTGACGAACCAGCGGAGATCCTGCCGGCGGCTCATCGCGTATTCCGTGAGGTTGCCGCCGGGCTGGAAGCTGTAACGCCAGTGCACGCCGTCACTGAATTCCTTCCCCGACATCAAGCGCTCGATCGCTGTGCCGTGAATGCGCCTGAAGCCTTTCAGCTCGGGGCGATGCTGCGCCCATGTCGTCGAGATCTGTCCGGCGGCTGCCAGTGCGAACAGGGGGAGGGCCCATCTTCTCATGCGCTTCAAGATCTCCGGTGGCGCGTGAGCTGCCGGCCGCCTGCAGCCTAGGCTCCAAACGCCAGGACCGCGTCGGCCGCGAACAGGTGCGTGGCCGCCCGCTAGATCGATCCCGTGACGAATCCAAAGAGGACCCCAAGGACGGAGCATGCCGCCAGCACCCCGATCATGCCGACCTTGAAGCGAAACACCGCCAACAGCGCGCCAATTGTCAGAATCAGAGACGGGATGTTGACGGAGCTGAGCACAGGCACGTCGAGTGTCACGCCAAGCCCATGAACCTCGCGCAGCTCTGAAAACAGCACGTGGAGCGCAAACCAGATCGCGAGATTGAGAATGACGCCCACGACAGCCGCGGTGATCGCCGACAAGGCGGCGGACAGGGCTTTGTTGCTGCGCATCGTCTCCATGAAGGGCGCGCCGAGGAAGATCCAGAGAAAGCAGGGGACGAAGGTCACCCAGGTGGTGAGCAGGCCCCCGAGCGTGCCGGCAAGGAGGGGATGAAGCGAACCCGGTGCCCGATAGGCCCCCATGAAGCCCACAAACTGGGTGACCATGATCAGCGGACCGGGTGTCGTCTCGGCCATGCCGAGCCCGTCCAACATTTCGCCTGGCTTCAGCCAGCCAAAGTGCTCGACTGCCTGCTGCGCGACATAGGCGAGCACTGCGTAGGCGCCGCCGAATGTCACCATCGCCATCTTGGAAAAGAAGACCGCAATGTCAGCGAAGACATTGCCTGGCCCCAATAGGGCCAGCAGTCCGAGAACCGGCAGAATCCACAGAAGCAGACCAACCCCGGCGACCTTCAGCGACCAGCTGAGTGGCGGGCGAGCGTGAGCCGGAACCTCGTCGCCGAGCGCCGTATCGGCATCCGCGACCTGCGTGCCGCCGAGCTTGCCGTGCCCGTTGCCCGTCAGGAACGCTATGAAGCCTGCGCGTCCGCCGATATAGCCAATCAGCCCTGCGGCCAGAATGACCAGTGGAAACGGCGCTTGAAAGAAGAAGAGCGCGACAAAGGCCGCGGCGGCGAGCCCGATCAGGACGTTGTTCTTGAGCGCGCGTCGCCCGATCCGGGAGACCGCCTCGAGCACGATGGCGAGGACCGCCGCCTTCAGGCCGAAGAAAAGCGCCTGGACCGCTCCGACATTGCCGAAGATCGCGTAGATCCAGCTCAGCGCCATGATGGCGATCGCACCCGGCAACACGAACAGGATTCCGGCGACCAGCCCGCCCTTGGTCTTGTGCAGGAGCCAGCCGATATAGATCGCCAATTGCTGCGCCTCGGGGCCGGGCAGCAGCGTGCAATAGTTGAGCGCATGCAGGAACCGGGTCTCGCCGATCCAGCGCTTCTCCTCGACAAGGATCCGGTGCATCACCGCGATCTGCCCGGCCGGGCCGCCAAAACTCAAGGCGGCCACACGCACCCAGACCCGCACCGCTTCCCCGAAGGAAATGCCATGATCCGGCCTGTCGCTCTTCGAGGCCGGCGTCGCGACATAGCTGTCCAGATTGGCCATGGCCCGGTCCTTCCGATCATCCGCGTTTGGAGCGGAAATACTGGTAGAGGTTGTCGAAGACGGCAGCGCCCTGCGCGATCCGCTCCTCATCGCCCGCGTTCGCCATGGCGACGCCGGCGATCAGGCTGGATATGCCTGTCGTTTCCTCGCGGCCGAACTTGCTGTCCTTGAGATCGATATCGTGGACGATCTCGGCGATGGCCTGCAGTGCCGGATCGGCTATGCCGGCACGGGTCAGCAGCACTTCGAAGCTGCAGCGATCGCCCTCATGAGTGATCTCGCCTTCGAACATGTCAAAGCGCAGCTCGCCCGGTTTTGGGACATAGCCCTTGCCCGCCACGAAGCGGATGACGGCATCGGGGTCGATGAAGCGACGGATCAGCCAACTGCAGGCGATGCGATCGACATACACGTCGCGGCGCGTCACCCAGGTTCGCCCCTTGAGCTCGGCAATGGGGTCTGCCCCCTTTGGTGGGTGCTTGCTCATGACCTTCTCCTCCGTGACCCGGGCTTCGAGCTCGGCGAGCAATCCTTCGACGGCAAGGCGGCCGGTGGCACCGAAGAAGTCGATCGATACGAGTTCGGCGAGGCGCTTGCGCATGCGACCGAGCTGCGTGCGAGCGTCCGCGCGCTTCTCCGCACTCGCTTCGGCGTCGAGGCCAGCGCTGAGATCGCGGGCGTCCTTGGCGATGTCCGCGTAGTCGCTGTCACGCGCAGCATCGAACAAGGCTCTGACCTGTGCGTCCGACAGGCCATCGATGAGGCGCGCCTCGCACACCATCGCTTCGCCGCCGCCGTCGATGATCTCCTTCAAGAGCCACTCGAAATCCTCCTGCGTCTCGGCATTGGCCGGCAGCGCATAGACTGTGCTCTTGACCGCGACCGCACCGATACCTTGCAGCCGCCGCCAGATTTTCACCCGAAAATAGGCTGGCTTGGTCGGCAGTTGATGGATCAGAAGCAGCCAGCGCTGCTCTGTCCCGGTTTCATCGTCGCTCATGAATTCACCGTCAGCGCAGCTCCTGGGCTCTGCCGGACGCTCGGGTTGGAGCTGATCGATAATCGCGCAGCAACGAGGCGGGCAATTTCAGCCGGTGCCTGGTCCGGGATGGCGAAGACGGAGCTCACATTGATCTCGCAGAGCACATAGCTGTCTTCTCCCGACGCCGTGCGCGGTCCATAGAGGAAGTCGGCATCCCAGATGATCGGCAAGGAACCGGGCTCGATACCGAGCACCGCCATCATCTGCGGCGTCCAGTCAGCCTCCATCCTGATCCTCAGGGTCTGAAACGGCTCTGCCGAGGCGGGATGCATGATCCGGGGACCTGGCTGTGCCGCTTCTGAGTCCGGTCCTTCGGGCGGGGGTGGGATCAGCGCCTTGATGAACTGGTGGCCGAAGCCCACGACCTTGTCGCCACCCATGTAGCAACGGATCATGCCGTCCGGCAGCCGGGGTTGGAACGGCTGATCCACGATGCAGCCACCGGGCGCGAAATACGCCTCGCAACGCGCCATGAAGTCCTCCAACGGGAGCTCTTCCGGCACGCTGCCGCGTCGCGCATGCAACACCCGAACCGCCGCCGCTGCACCGGGAAGCGGATCGATCCGTTCGACCTTCCACACACCCTGGCCCCCGTTGCCGCGATTCTGCTTCAGCACCCGCGGACCGGCCGTTCGCAGCTGCTCAGGGAATGCCTCGCGAAACGCCGCGTAGGATCCGTAGAGATGGGTGTCGGTGCCCCATCCGAGATGCTTCGTGCGATGCAGGACCTGCTTCACACCCATTTTGAGAATGACGTCGGGATGCGCACTCACCCAGGGGCCGCGTGTTGCGACGTCGCGCAGTATCGGGTCGAGCACTGCGCGTGTCCTCCCGTCATGGATCGGATCGACCCAAACGAGCACGCCGTCCACCCTCAGGAGTTGATCGCGGACCTCGTCCGCGAATTCCTCATCGAAGACCGCCGGTTCCGCGTGAATGCCAATCGCGGCGAGTTCCTCGAACACGCGATGAAAGCGGTTGTTCTGGGATGTCGCCGCGCGTCGCCCCTCGCGGTCACCGCGCCAGACCACTGCCACTCCAGGCATCGCCATTTTCCCTCTCGTTTCCTCCGGGGCACACGTCCTCTGGGGACGCTTCAAGCTTGTCCGCGACCGCTCCGATGCCTTCTGCTGACGCCGGGTTTCCTCGGGAAACGGCCGCCGGCAGATGAATCAGGCCAACCAGCAATGCTCTGCCCCAGACTCCCCATCATTCATGAGCGTACCGTATCATCGGAATTATTAAATGCAACAGTTGTATCAATTTTCATTCAAGCGTAGCCTTCGGCCTCTCACGGACGCGCCGTGCTGCCGAACGAGGACGCCATGCCGCATCACATCATGCCGCTGCCATTCAAACCGCCCCGGCTCGAAGGCCTGTCGGAGCGCCTGCTCGCGAGCCACTATGAGAACAACTACGGCGGCGCGGTTCGCCGCCTGAATGCGATCGAGAGCCGGCTTGATGCGCTCGATTGGGGCGCAGCGCCGGTCTTCGACATCAATGGGTTGAAGCGGGAGGAGTTGGTCGCCGCCAACTCGGCGATCCTGCACGAGATCTATTTCGACGGACTCGGAGGTTCGGGCGATGCCGGCGGCGGTCTTGCCGCTGCGCTGGAACGCGACTTCGGAAGCGTCAGCGCGTGGCGGGCCCAGTTCACGGCCTGCGCCAAGGCACAGGCCGGCGGCTCGGGCTGGACTCTGCTCACCTGGTCGGAACGCCATGATCGGCTGACGATCCAATGGGCGGCTGACCACACGAACTGTCTTGCCGGCGGCGTGCCCATCCTGGCGCTCGACATGTACGAGCACGCCTATCACCTCGATTTCGGCGCGAGGGCCGGCGCCTATGTCGACGCATTCATGAAGAACATCCATTGGGAGCGGGTTGCTGCCCGTCATGGGCGCATCGTCGCCCAACAGGCGGGCTGGGCGAGGCCGGTCTCAACCAAAGCTCATGCCGTCGCTCCGGAAGATCTGCGGGGCCGCATCGCCCGCGGCGACGATCTTGTCGTGCTCGACGTCTGCCTCGCCGAGGATCTGGCGAAGCGCAGCGACATGGTGCCGGGCGCTCTGATCCGGGCACCAGAGGCGATTGCCGACTGGGCCGAGGAGCTGCCGAAGGACAAGCCGGTGGTCGTCTATTGCGTCTACGGGTTCCAGGTCAGTGGCGACGCCGTCGCCGAACTGCGACGGCGCGGCATCGACGCCAGCACTCTCTCCGGTGGCATCGCCGCATGGCACGCCATTGGCGCGCCCACCGTTGCTCTCACGCTGAACCAGAAGGAGATGAGGTCATGAAATGGGTCACTCGCGAACGCCCGGTTATCGACCGGATTGCCTGCCCCTGGCTGATCGCCCGCTTCATCGACAAGGAGCCAGAATTCTTGTTCGTGGCTCCCGATCAAGTGAAGAGCGTGGCCGCCCAGACGGGCGCAACGCCCTATGATGTGCCGGGTGTGGAATACACGCATGTCGGCGACGGGTGCAGCTTCGACACCTTCGTCTCTAAGCACGGCCTCGATCGCGATCCGGCCATCGTGACGATAGCCGCGATCGTGCGCGGCGCGGATACCGATCGGCACCATCTCACCCCTCAATCCGCGGGGTTGCTGGCGATCTCCATGGGATTACGGGACGTGACGCCCGACGACCACGAAGTGCTCAAGCACGGCTTCGTCATCTATGACGCGCTCTATGCCTGGGCTTCGCGTCGGAAGGCGGAAACGCATAGTTGGCCGCCGGCGATGAAGCCGACGGCAGCATAGCGCGCGCAAGGGGGGTATTGGGAAGGAGCCCTCCCATGAGGTCCTATCGCAGTCTGGTACTCGCCATTCCGCTCGCGATGGCATCGGCTCAAGGCTCGGCGGAAACGATCACTTTCGGATCCCTGCCGCCGGGACCCTTGCCTGCGCAGTTCACATCGGCCCGGACGGGGGGAGGAGCGACCGGCACTTGGGCGGTCGTGATGGATGCTTCCGCCGAGGGCGACCGAGCTCTGGCGCAACTCAGCCAGGACAAGACGGACTATCGTTTCCCACTCGCCATCTACATGCCCGTTGTCCTTGGGGATGTCGAAGTCGCGATCCGTTTCCGGGCTGTATCCGGTGCGGTCGATCGGGCGGCCGGCATCGCAGTCCGGCTCCGCGATGCCGATAACTACTATGTCGCCCGTGCGAACGCCCTGGAGCACAATGTGCGCTTCTACCGGGTCTTGAATGGCCGGCGCGAGGAGTTGCGCGGTGCAATGGTCAAGGTCTCGTCTTCGAACTGGCACACCCTGACCCTGCATGCCGAGGGCAACCGCTTCCAGGTTTCGTTCGATGGAAAGCAACTGATCGACGTTCGCGACGGTTCGATCAGTGCGCCGGGGCGCGTTGCGCTTTGGACAAAGGCCGACAGCGTGACGCATTTCGATTGGCTCGAGATCAAGCCCATCTTGCCTGGAGCCAAGCCATGAGCGTCGTGGCTCCCCGACTGTCGGCGACGGCATAGGTCATGGCAATGCGGGGTCCGCAGGCGCCGCCAGGCATAGCGGCAGGGCTGCCGGACCCTGGCTCCATAACCATGCTGGTTTAGAGATAGTCTAAATAAATCAAAGACTAAGCCACTTGCGAGCTGCGTCGCTCCGTGGAAGAAGCGCCGGTGCTGGTTGTCCGATGCGCCGGGGTGAGTTGAGTCCATGACGGAAAATCCGTTCCACGAGGCGACGCTGGTCGCGCGCCGCTACCTGACGCCTGGCATGATCAGGCTGACCTTTTCCGGCGGCGGCCTGACGCGCTTTCGCTCGACCGGGATCCCGGACGAATATATCCGCCTGTTCTTTCCCGATCCCGGCACCGGCGAACTCGTCCTGCCGACGATCGATGCCGAGGGGCGCTGGGTCTTCCCGGAAGAGCGCCAGCGCGTCCGCTATTCCACCTATACGGTCCGGAGCTTCGATAGCGCGCGCTGCGAACTCGAGATCGACCTCGTGGTTCATGATGGCGGCAAGGCCAGCGACTGGGCTCGCGATGCCGAGATCGGCGAGCGGATCGTGATCAACAATCCGCGCGGGCTCTATGCCCGGCCGGACGCGCTGGACCGGCAGATCCTGATCTCGGATGCCACCGGCCTGCCGGCGGTCGCGCGGATTCTCGAACAGACGCCGGAGCATGTCGCGAGCCGGGTCTTCATCGAGGTGGCGGATGAAACCCACGAGCAGCCCTTGCCGGACCATCCCCTGGCGACAACGACCTGGTTCCATTGTCCCCATGGTGACACGGATCGCAGCCGCCTCACCGACCTGCTGGCCTCGGAGCCGCTCGACGACGGACGGACCTATCTCTGGGCTGCGGCCGAGAAAACCGTCGTCAGGACATTGCGCGCCCAGTCCGAGGAGCTGAAACAATCGGGCGCCGAGCGCCAGAAGATGGTGGCCTATTGGGCGCGCTGAGCAGCGGCCAGAGCAGTGGATTGCGGTTTTCGGGAGGGCCGATGATCCAGCATTGAAGCGGGCCTTGCGGTGCCGGGACGATCGAGCGCTCGCGATGATCTCGTGAGCGGTGGGCGGACGCCAGCCCTGTCGGATGAGTATCGGGTCGTTTGGGAGGTGACGCCGGCCCGATGACGCGCTCGACCGGCCAATCTCTTTGCCGCGAGGAGTCCGTTTACGAGGAACCTCCAGCTCTCCCGGCGGTTCTCCGGCGAGAAGCAACAGGAGGTCGTCATGCGTGATGGACGCGGAAACAAGCTGTCGCCGGAAGAACAACAGAAAGTGAAGTCGATCCAGGGCGCGCCGGACAAGGAGTCCCTGAACAAGGTCTCGATCAATCCAGAGGTCAGGGATACGGGGTCTGCCGACAAACCGGATCCGAAGCCGGGCGAGAAGACTGCCATTGGCGGCGCCGAATAGATGCGCTCCTTCTTCTGTGTCGCATGCCACTCCGATGCGACGCGCGAGGAAGCCGCAACGCTTCGGCCGCGGCCGTAGCGCTGCTGAATGACGGCCGCAGTCGCCTGGGAGTAGAGATAGGGGGTGCCCGGCGCCTCCTATGCCCGCCGCGGCGCTTTCGATCGGATAGCGCAACGGGAGTGGCGGCCGTGAAGAGACAGATCATCCGTGTCGAGCCCCTYGCGAGCTATCTTGAAAGGTACAAGGCGCCGACATCGACGGTCACCAGGCACGGCGATACGATCTATGTATCCGGCGCGCCGCCATTCGATCCGGAGACAGGCGAGATCTATACGGGCGGGATCGAGCGCCAGACGGAGCTTGTCCTGGAGCAGATGAAGCTCTGCGTCGAGACGGCGGGCTCCTCCCTCGACGACGTCCTGAAGGTCAATGTCTACGTCACCTCGGTCGAGATGTTCCCGGCGGTCAACGAGGTCTATCGCCGCTTCTTCCCCAAGGATCCGCCAGCCCGCATCTTCATCAACGTCCCGGCCTGGAATGGCGGCTTCGATATCGAGATGGATTGCATCGCCGCCGTGTGATGCGAGGAGCGCGGTCCCAGGAGCGGGGTCCCAGGAGAAGCCGATGTTCTCTGTGATCTTCGAAGTGCATCCTACGCCGGAGCAATGGGATGCCTATCTCGGCGTGGCCAGATCGCTGCGGCCCGAACTGGAGGCGGTGGACGGGTTCGTCGACAATATCCGCTATCGCAGCATGACCCGCGAGGGCTGGCTGCTCTCGCTCTCGGGCTGGCGTGACGAGAAGGCAGTGGTGCGCTGGCGCACGACGATGCGCCACCACTTCGCGCAGGAGAAGGGTCGGTCCGGCATCTTCCTCGACTACCACCTGCGTGTCGGCGAGATCACGCGGGACACGCAGATCCCGGAAGGCCAGACGCTTCGGCAGCAGCGCCTCGACGAGACGCAAGTCGGCGAGGGGACGACCGTTACGCTGGTGACGGGCCCCAGGCCGGGGAATTGCGGCGAGGGGGCCGGCGCGGCCGAGTGCGCGGCGTCTCTCGGCCTGCTCCCGCAAGCCGATGGCCTGCTGTCATGGGATGTGTTCGACGCGGTGCTGACGCCGGGAGACCTGATCCTGCTGCTGTCCTGGCGCGACGAGATGGCGGCGAAGCGCTTTGAGGACAAGGCCTCGCTCGGAGCACAGAGGCTGCGCCATGTGCGTGTCGTGCGCGACTACGGCATGTTCGACCGGCGCGAGGCCCCGCAATACTATCCCGAGGTCGATGCTCGGCGCCGTGGCGGATAGGACGCCGCGCCATGTCGCGACTTCGGCTGCTCGCAGCCGCGGCCCGGCAGGCTGCGTCTCCGGCGGATGGCGCCTCGGCGCCCCGGGGTCAGAGCAGCCCCTTCAGGCGGCAGAGGCCAAGGGCTGCGATGCTCATCGCGTCCTTGATCCGGCCATCTCCCACCATGGCGATGACGGCTTCAAGGGCAAAGGCCTGGCTGATCAGCCCCTGCTCCTCGGGATCGAGCTTCGTTTCCGTCGCCTGCAGATCGCGCGCGATGAAGATATGGCAGCCTTGCGTCGAATAGCCGTAACACTCGAAGAGATGCCCGACATAGTGCATCTCCCTGGCCAGGAGGCCGGTCTCCTCCTCGAGTTCGCCGCGCGCCAGATCGAGAGGATCGGCCGTGGCGACGCCCTCCCAGGAGCCTTGCGGGAACTCCCAGAACCGGCCCTTCACCGGGTATCGGTACTGTTCGACAAGGCAGAGCGAGCCATCGGCATTGACGGGGATGACCAGTGCGAAGTCGCTCTTCTCGACGACGCCATAGATGCCCGTGGAGCCGTCGCTGCGTTGGATCTTGTCTTCCCTGACGGTCATCCACCGGTTCTGGTAGACGACGCGGGTTGAAAGCGCCGTGATCTCGCAAACCGGGCTCTCCATTTCGATCTCCTCCGACATACCCGCCACTGCCTCATCCCCACGCGCCAGCCTCAGCGACGCCATCTCCCTATATCCCTGCCGCGACAGCCAGTCGCGAAATCGCCTGATCAGGCACGCCCCGCCTCCTGGCTGGGTTCAAGATGGGGTTGCATCGCCAGGCGCCTCTTGTTGCGGCCTCGCAGTTCCGGTCTTCATCAGGCTTTCCGCATAGGAGCGGATATCCGGTGGCCAGGCCCGGTTCTGCTCGGCAAAGCGCGCGTGATCCCCCGGCGAACAGGGCGCGCGTCGCCTCCTCGAAACCCGGAAGGTCGCCGGCCATTGCCGCGATGAAGCTGTAGGTCGCCGTCTGCGCGGCGCGGGCTTCGCTTCGGCCGCCATCGCCGCGTCTCGCGTCGTCCACAAGCCTGCGCAAGGCCTGCGACGCGCCGCCGGGCTGCATCGCCAGCCAGTCCCAGTGCCGGGGGCAGTAATGTCACCTCCCGGGCGACGACGCCGAGTTTCGGCCGGCCGCGGCCCCGCGCCGGCGTCCCGTCGCTCGCCTCGGACCGGGGGACCGCTCGCGCGGCGCGATCCGCCGCCTCGGCGCGCTCAGCCAGGCGCGCCACGATCTCCGCGGTTTCGCCGCGCAGATTGAGGTCGACCACGGCGCCGGTCGCATCGTCGAAGGTGAGAAAGGCCGAAGCGGGATCGGCTTCCATCGCCGCCTTCACGGCCAGCGCGACATCGATCAGCGGGCCAGCGGCGATGCGGCTCGTTCCCTGGAAGGCGGTGCAGGACTTGGACAGAAAATCACTGATGACGGGCTCTCTGATGATGAGTTTATATTACCCGGATAAATATCTTGATGAAAATATAATCCGGATATAAATTGTGCCGATGGCCAGGCGATAGCCGGAGAGCTGGCGCAACGGGGAGAGTGGGTCGTGAAATCTGAGGAGCGGAAAGCAGCCGTCGCGGCCTATAAGCTGCGCAAGGCGGTTCCCGGCATCTATGTCGTGGCCTGCGCGACAACCGGCCAGCAATGGGCGGGCAGCGCGCCAGATCTCGCCACGATCTGGAACCGCCTGTCGTTCACGCTTCGCCAGGGAGCCAACACGCATCGCTCCCTCCAGGCGGCATGGCGGGAGCACGGCGCCGACAGCTTCACCTTCGAGATCGTCGAGCGGGTGGATATCGAGAAACTTGTCTCCGGCCTGGATCGTGTTCTGAAGGATCGGCTGGGCCATTGGTCCGAGACGCTTCAGGCCGAGCCAATCTGAAAGCGATCCGCGCTGCGCCCCGGACGATCGGTTCGGCGTCTGGGGCCTCAGCTCGCGAGCTTGGCCAGCGGAATTCGCAGGGAAAGGGAAAGCCCATCGTCTTTCCACTCTCGCGAAATCACCCCGCTCATGCCCCTCAGCAGTGCCTTTTCAAGCGTTGCTCCGAAGCCCTCGTGCAACCCGGATCTGGCCTGGGGAGAGGCTCCGCACTCGTCCCATTTCACATGGAGAAGGCCGTCGGTGGCGCTGATATCGATGGTCAATCGCCCCCCAGGGGTGGACAGGGCGCCATATTTCGCGGCGTTCGTCGTCAACTCGTGCAGCAATAGGGCCAGCGACGACAATACATTACCGGAGAGCTCCACGTCGGCACCGGTCACCGTGATGCGCGAGTCCTGACTGTGCTCGTGAGGCGCCAGGATCGCCCGCGTCAGGGCGWGAACCGTCGTCCCGGCTTCGCAGACGCCATTCTGGCTCAGGTCGGGCAGGGTGAGGTCGTGGGCACGAYCGAGCGCCTGCAGTCGCGATGTCAGATCGGCGGCGAGTTCCTGGACGTTCCTGGACGATCTCGCACTGAGGGAGATCAGTCCTGCCGTCAGGCTGAAGAGATTCTTGATGCGGTGATTGACCTCGCGCAGAAGCACGTCCTGCTGCGCCCGCGCATGCTCATGCAGGCTGATATCCTGCGTCAGGGTGAGCAGGAACGCGTCCTTGCGATGCCCGGCCTCTTCTAGGGCCTTGGCCTGCGCCGCCAGTTCGTCTCGCTGTACCGCGATCTGTTGCCGCTGCCGGTACAGTTCGAAGAAGACCTCGGCCTTGCTGCGCAGGATGTCGGGCTCGATCGGTTTTTGGATGAAATCGACCGCGCCGGCCTCGTAGCCGCGAAAGCGGCGGCGACCATCGGCGGTGCCGGCGGTGACGAAGATGATCGGGATGCGTCGGGTTCGCTCGTTGCCGCGCATCAGTTCGGCCAGTTCGAAACCATTCAGGCCCGGCATCTGGACGTCCACGAGTGCCAACGCGACGTCGTTCTCGAGCAGCAGTTCAAGCGCCTCGTCGCCCGACCGCGCCTTCAGCAGCACGAGGCCTTCGCGCCGCAAAAGGCCTTCCAGGGAGACGAGGTTGTCCTCGAGGTCGTCGACCAGCAGGAATGAGACAGGACCCATGATCGAACTCAAATCTCCTGTAAATGCGCCGCGATGGCGTCGAGTGTCATGATGTGTGCGCTGGGGCAGGCTGCGATGGCCGCTTCGGGCATCGCAGCTGCARAGGCGCCGGTCGGGTTTTGAACGAGCGCGGTGCCGCCCGCTTTGACAATGGCCTGCATCCCGTTCGCACCATCCTGATTGGCGCCAGTCAGTACGATGGCGATCAGGGCAGGGCCGTAGGCATCGGCCGCGCTTTCGAACAGGACATCGATCGAGGGGCGCGAAAACAGCACGGGTTCGTCGCTGGACAGCGACAGGCACCGATCCATCTCGACCAGGAGATGGTAGTCGGGCGGGGCGAAATAGATCGTGCCGGCCGCGATCGGTTCCTTGTCTTCGGCCTCGCGAACAGGAATCCGGCACTTGGCGTCGAACAGCTCGGCCAGCATGCTGCGCCGGTTCGGCGGCACATGGACGACCACGATCACCGGCAATCGAAATCCGGCAGGCAGTGCGGGAAGGATCACGGACAGCGCCTCCAGCGCCCCTGCGGAGGCGCCGATCACCACGGCCTCGGCTCGGTCCGCGCTCATTCGCCGCGCCTCTGATAGATCTTGTCCTCGCGTACGAAATCCGTGAAGGCCCCCGCATGCTCGGAGAAGCGCAGGCTCTCCTTGGCGCCGAGCCCGAGGAAGCCCTTTCGTGCGAGCGAGTCCTTGAACAGGCCCAGCGCCCGGTCCTGGAAGGTGCGATCGAAATAGATCAGGACGTTACGGCACGAGATCAGCTGCATCTCGGCGAAGACCGCGTCCGTCACCAGGCTATGGTCGGAAAACACGACATTGCGGCGCAGACTCTTGTCGAACGAAACCCTGCCATAGGCGGCATGATAATAGTCGGACAGGGATGATTTTCCCCCGGACTGGCGATGATTTTCAGTGAACAGCGGCACCCGCTCCATGGCGAAGACGCCAGCCTCGGCCGAACGGAGCGCCTCCTGGTTGATGTCGGTGGCATAGAACAGCGTGCGGTCCTCCAGGCCTTCTTCCCGGAACAGGATGACCAGGGAATAGAGCTCCTCGCCGCCGCTGCAGCCGGCGATCCAGACCTTGAGCGAGGGATAGGTCCGCAGATGCGGCACGACCTTTTCCCGGATCGCGCGAAAATAGGTCGGATCGCGGAACATCTCGCTGACCTGAACCGTCAGGTATCCGAGAAGCCGCGGCAGAACGGCCGCGTCATGCAGCAGGCTCTCCTGCAACGCCGAAAAACTGGCGAAGCCGAGCTGGTCCCGCGCCTGCTTGAGGCGGCGCTTGATCGAAGCCATCGCGTAATTGCGGAAATCATAATGATACCGCGAGTATAGCGCCTCGAGGAGAAGTCGTATCTCAATCGCTTCGATCGCCTCGGATGCGAGCGCCTCCTTCATCGCGGCATCCAGACCCGCACGAGCGACAGGAGCTTTTCGACATCCAGGGGCTTGGCCATGTAGTCATTGGCCCCTGCCTCGATGCAGCGCTGCTGATCGTCGGGCATGGCCTTTGCCGTCAGCGCGATGACCGGCAGCTTGACCAGGTCCGGGTTCCTGCGGATCTCGCGCGTGGCGGTGAGCCCGTCCATGACCGGCATCATCACGTCCATGAGGACGAGCTCGATCCTGGGGCCGGATTGCTTCTCGGATCGTTCGAGCGCCTCCAGGGCCTCGCGGCCGTTGCGGGCGATCTCGACGATCGCCCCCCGGGGTTCGAGGATGTTGGTCAGCGCATAGACGTTGCGCACGTCGTCCTCGACGACAAGGATGCGCCGCCCCTCGAGCAGGGCATCCCTGCTTCGCGCCTTGCGGATCATCTTCTGCTGCTCGGCCGGCAGTTGGGAGACCACCTGGTGAAGGAAGAGGCTGACCTCGTCGAGCAGGCGCTCGGGCGATTTCGCACCCTTGATGATGATCGATTTCGAGTAGCGGCGGAGCCGCTGCTCGTCATCCGCCGAGAGGTCCCGGCCGGTATAGACGATGACCGGTGGAAAGGCGTAGGCGCTCTCCTGGCTCAGCGTCTCCAGCAGCGAATAGCCGGACGCATCGGGCAGCGACAGGTCGAGCACCATGCAATCGAATGTCTCTTCCTTGAGGAGCTTGAGGCATTCGGCTGCGGTCCCTGCGGTCACGGTCTCGACATCATGGGAGGTCAGCAGCTTTGCGACCGCCTCGCGTTGCACCAGGTCGTCCTCGACGATGAGGACGCGATGCACCCGCGGGGACAGCTTGTTCTCTAGCTTCTCGAAAACCTCGACCAGCTGCTCGCGCTTGACCGGCTTGAGCACATATCCGACCGCGCCCAGCGCGAGCGCGGTTTCGGCGTGATCTCCAGCCGAGACGATGTGAATCGGAATATGGCGGGTCTGGACGTCGCTCTTGAGCCGGTCCAGCACGGAAAGGCCGGACTGGTCGGGCAGGCCGACATCGAGGATGATTGCGCTCGGCATGAACTCCCGGGCCAGCCCCAGGGCCTCCGCGGCGGTTCCCGCGACCAGCGAACGGAATCCCATTTCGCGCGTGAGATCGCGCAGGATGGCGGCGAAGGAATCGTCGTCCTCGATCACGAGCAGGACGCGCTTGGCATCGGATGGCGCGTCGCGGTCGTCCTCCACCTTGTGCCTGCGTGGCTGCACCGCGGCCCGGGGCGCCTCCGCATTCACGAGCGTGGGCACGGCGCGAATGGTTTCGCGCGCCACCCGGGGGCCGACCTTCGCCGGGTCATAGATTTCGGGAATGGTGATGGTGAAGGTGCTTCCCTGTCTTTCGCGGCTCTTGAGCGTGATCGAGCCGCCGAGCAGGTGGGCGAGCTGTCGCGAGATCGAAAGGCCGAGGCCGGTGCCCCCATATTTGCGGCTGATGGTGCCATCGGCCTGATGAAACGCTTCGAAGACGCTGCGCTGCTGCTCCTCGGCGATGCCGATGCCGGTGTCCGATACGGAGAGGGCGATCTGCCCTTCGCCGGCCCGCTGGATCGAGACGCGGACCTGTCCGCGTTCCGTGAACTTGAAGGCGTTGGACAGGAGATTTTTCAGAACCTGTTCCAGCCGTTGCGGATCGGTTTCGATGCTCGCGGGGCAGTCCGCCGCCACGTCGACCAGAAAATCCAGCGTCTTGCCCTGGGCGACGGGCTGAAACAGCTGCCGAAGATTGCCGGTCAACCGCTCCAGGGAAACGGTTTCGGGCCTGATCTCCACATGGCCGGCCTCGATCTTCGAAAGATCGAGGATGTCGTTGATCAGGTTCAGCAGGTCATTGCCGGAGGACTGGATCGTCTGGGCATATTTGACCTGCTCCTCGCTCAGGTTCTCGTCGGGATTATCCGCCAGGAGCTTGGCCAGGATCAGCGATGAATTGAGCGGCGTGCGCAGCTCGTGCGACATGTTGGCAAGAAAGTCCGACTTGTAGCGGCTCGCCTGCTCCACCTCCCGCGCCTTGACCTGCATGGCCGCATTGACCTGTTCCAGATCGTCGCGCTGCGTCTCCAGCTGCTGGGTCTGCTCCTCCAGCTGCGAATTGGTCTGTTCGAGCTCGGCCTGCTGCTGCTCAAGCCGCATCTGCGACTCCTTGAGCGCCCGGCCTTGCTCCTCCAGTTCCTCGTTCGAGACGCGCAATTCCTCGCTCTGGGTCTGCAATTCCTCCGATTGGCGCTGCGTCTCCTCGAGCAGGTCCTGGAGCTCGCCGCGATACTTGGCCGAACGGACTGCGATCGCCACCGCGTTGGAGGCGAACTGCAGCAGCTTCATGACTCCGTCGTCGACCGGGCGCAGGAACCCAAGCTCGATCACGGCATTGACGGTTCCGTCGACGGTGGCGGGCAGGATGACGAGATGTTTCGGCTTGTCCTGTCCCAGGGCGGAGCCGAAGGCGAGGTAGCCGTCGGGAACCTCGCCGATCAGCATGGGCCGCTTCTCGCTCGCCGCCTGGCCCAGCAAGCCTTCCCTCAGCTTGAACTGCGTGACAATCGGGGCGTCCTCGGGAATGCCATAGGTCGCTGCGCGCCGGAAAACCGTGCGATCGACGACGAAGAGCGCTCCTGCGACTGCGCCGAGATACTGCGCCAGAAATGCGAGAATGCTGTTTCCGAGCTGCTCGGCCTGCGGATCGCCCATCATGGCGGCGGCCAGGCCGACCTGGCCTGATTGAAGCCACTCCTCCTGCCTGCGGGCGAGCGTTGCCCTGCGGACCAGAAAGCCGATGGTCAGCGTCAGGAGTAACCCGAGCAGCCCTGAAAGGAGGCCGCTCACCAGCGCGGTCTTCTGGGCGTCGGCCATTTCAACGAGGCGCTTCGCGCGCGTTTCTCCCTCTTCCTGGGAGATCGCGGCAATCTGCGAGCGGATGGCGTCCATGGCCAGTTTTCCGCGGTCCGAGCTGACGACGGCCATCGCGGCGTCGATCCCTTGGACTCGCCGCAGCTCGATCGTTTCCTTGAGTTCTGCGAGTTTGCTGCCGACCTGTCGTCTCAGCGCAGCGATCCGCGGGCCCTGTGACGGATTTTCGCGGGTTCGCTCCGAGATCTCGTCGAGCTGGGCTGGAATCGCCGATACGGCGGCATTGTAGGGGGCGAGATAGCGTTCATCGCCTGTCAGGAGGAAGCCGCGCTGGCCTGTTTCGGCGTCTTGCGCCTGGGACATCAATCGCTCGAGCGCGACGATGACCTGATGGGTCTGAATGACCCGTTCGCTCCCGTTGCGCAGGGCCTGCAGATTGAGAAAGGCTACGATTCCGCTGATCAGGAAAAATGCGATCGCGCCGGCAAGGCCGAGCGCGACGACAGGCTCGAGGCCCAAAGTTCGCCTGGAGGCCCCGGGCAGGTGGCTTCGTTTCATTTATGCTCTCATCAGCCAGCAAGACCTGGCTGACCGCCATAGCGGAGCCGCCCGGTTGTCTCCATCCCGACACGATTTCGGTGGCCGCGACATATGCGGTCGCTGCCTGTGCGCGTTGTCGTCTTCCATCTCCATGCGGTTGGCTATCCCGCCCCCTGGAAAGTTGGCCTCAAAACTGGATTGCGGTTTTCGGTGCAAAGCCGGCCCTAACCCAGACGTCGCATCATCCGACCGGATACGAACCCGGTCCGGTGATCTACGCAGCAGCGCGCAACGCTGCCTCGATCTAGCTTGGCCGGAATGGCTTAGCGATGAAGCGCGCGCGCTCGGGCAATGCGCCTCGACCCGGCATCACTTGTCCGGACACCACGATGATCTCGACCGGCGGCCAGCGGTCCCTGACCGCATGTGCAAGCCGGACGCCATTCATCGAGCCGGGCATCTCGATATCGGTGATCATGATCTCGATCGCCGGATTGGCTTCGATCTGGCTGATGGCCTCGTCGGCATTTGCGGCCTCGATCGCTTCGAAGCCGGCATCCTCGACGGTATCGACGGTATCCATACGAATGAAAGTGTCATCTTCGACGACGAGAACGCATTTTCTCACGACTGGGCTCCGGCTGTTCCCAGCCACAACGCATCGGGCGCGGCTTTGTTCGCCGCGCCTTGCGATTTTTGTTCAGCCTCTCTGCGTGACTTTGAGATCGTCTCGCGGGAGGGGCTCATGGATCGGCCCCGCCCCTTGCCGGAGCGGGCCTCGGTTCAGCGGAGTCTGGGGTGTCAGGCTTCGCGACTCCGCGGAGGGTCAGTCGATCACCTGAATGATGCGGCGCGTGCGCGGCTCGACCACGACGGCGCGCTCGTTCACCACGGTGTAGCGATAGCCCGGCGCGCCATATTCGGCCGGAACCTCGCGATAGACGATGCCCTCATCCGGCAGGATCGTTCCCACCACGACCGGGCGGCCATAGCTATAGGACGGCAGGCGCTGCTCGATCACATAGGTCCGGAAGCGCGGCGAGTCGTCGATCATCGTGCCGCCGGCAGGATCGCGCCTCAGCGGAACCTCGACCGTCCCGACGCCGAGCGCCGGATCGCGGGTCGTGCCGCCGGCCGGGTCGGGAATGACCGGCCCGCTGCTCTGGGCGAAAACGGAGGCGGGCAGTACGGCGAGCGCCGCAGCGAATGCAAGTGTCTTCATCATCTGTTGGTCTCCCTGACAGTGGGGGCTTGCTGAACCAACGAGGCTGCGGCGCTGAGGTTCCGGCAAAATCGGGCCGATCCTTGGGCTGCAGGTCGCGGCTGGGCCATGCCGGCCGCGGCCCGAGCGGCACTCATGGCGCAACATCCGCTGCATCTGCTCCACTCACATGGAATCGACGCCGGGTCCGAAGCGGACGGAGCGCCGTACGGCGCAGCCTGGCCTCAGAAGCCGACCCTGAGCTGCGCGGAACCACCGAGGCGGCTGCTGCCCGCGGAAAGTTCGCTGTCGAGGTTGAGGCCGAGCGTGATGCGCTCGCTGAGCCTGGCGTTGAGGCCGGCGGCGACGAGCGCGCTGTTGCGATCGGCTTGCGCGCCCGTCGCGCTGAAGGCCGCGCCCGGAAAACCCGCCAGGCTCGCGGTCAGGTCGGCATCGCGCTGAAAGGAATGCGCCCAGACCGCCCGGACATAGCCGGTGACGGGAACCCCATTGAGGATCGTGTCGGCGTCGAGCTGCAGGCCGAGTTCGCTGCGGCTCGTGACGTCGTTGCGCCTGGCCAAAGCCAGCGCGCCGGCAGTGGCGCCGGCCCAGTTGCTCTCGCGCACGGCCGGGCTTTGCGCCCGCGTCGCCTGGAGCGCGGCCAGCGGCGAGAGACCAAAGCCGTTCCAGTTCAGCAGAGTGGCGCTCGCCTGCAGGCGCCCGCTCCAGGCCGTCGTGTCGTAAGACGAGGACAGGCTGCTGCCGAGCGCCGGGATGCCGCGGCTGACCTCATTGTCGAGCCGGGCATAGCTCGCCGCCGCGCCGAGCCTGACCGGGCCGAGCTGGGTGACGCCATAGAGACCGGCCTGGAAGACATCGGCATCGATCTTCCCGAGCAGACCGGGCAGCGAGGCCCGCGCGCTGCCGGCAGAGACGGCGAAGCCTGCGACCGTGCCGGGCATCAGCCGGAGATCGACACCCGTCGCGAGATGGGCATCGTCGATCTTGCGGCGGCTCGAGCCCACCGCCGCGTTGCCATCGGTGCGACCATAGGAGCCGAAGGCCGAGCCCCAGACCGAATAGGTCGGCGCCTCGAGCCGTGAGGGTCCAGCAGGCTGGTCGGCGCCCTTGCGCACCGTGCCGGAGAAGGCGGCTGCGCCGGGGCCGGGTAGGACAGCGCCGAGCCGCCCTGCTGCCGAGGGATCGAGCATCGCCCGCAGGAACTGGTCGGCGGCAACCTCCGCCGTTGCCGCTGCGGCCGTATGGATCTCGCCGGACAGGCTGTTCACCGCGGCCGGGATCGCAACCGCCGGCTGGTTGTAGATCCCGAACAGCGAGGATGGGTCGCCACCAGCGGCCACCGCGCCATCGATGGCCGAGGCGATTGCAAGGGCATTGGCCGGACGACCGAGGGCAAGGCGCGGGCGTGCAGGTGTGGGCGCGACAGGGTCGATAGGGTTCACGATCGGAGCCAGCGGCTTCGGGGTGAGCGTCAGCAGCACATCGGTGCTGGTGTAGCTCACCCCCGTGGTGACGCCGTCGCCGAAGCTGCCGGTCGTGTCGACCGGACTGAAGCTGCCGGCTCGACCGCCCGTCGCCGAAAGGAGCGTGTAGGGGCTGTTGAGCCGATAGGCGCCGCCGAGCGGCACGATCCGCAGCGCGCCGGCCAGCGCGGCCGTGCCGGTGACGTTGACCCGATCGGCGACGCGCCCTGCACCTCGGCGATATAGGTCGAGCCGGGGTTCAGCGTCAGATTGCCGTTGACCGTCAGCGTGCCAGGCGAATTGCCCGGCGACAGCGTGCCGCCGTTGATCACCGTCGTCGGCAGCGTGCCGGAGCCGCCGAGGGTCGCGCCTGCTGCGACCGTCACCCCCGACGATGCCGTGATCGAGCCGTTGACGATCAGGGAACCTGAGGTGACCGAGGTCGCGCCCGTATAGGTATTGGCATCCGAAAGGGTCAGCGTTCCCGTTCCGGCCTTGATCAGACCACCGGTCCCCGAGATGACGCCGTCAAAGGTCGAACCGCCGTTGCCGGAGCCCGCGTTCAAGGTTCCTGCGCCCAGCGTCACCATCCCCGCGCCCGCAAGCGTGTCGATCGATTGGTTGAAGCCACCGAGATCGAGTGTCGCAGCCGACGCCACCGTGATCTGCGAGGACGCACCGAAAACGCCCGATGCGCCAGCCCGCAAAGTGCCGGCCTGGATTGACCAGGATTGGTTGCCGGATCCGGTGAGTGTCCAGATGCTCGTGCCGAGCTTTTCGAAAGCGGTAAAGCCGCGAAACTGCGCGCTCGCGCCGATCGAGGAGACGTCGAAGCCGCCATTGCCCGAGCCACCCAACGCGAACACATTGCCGGCGATGCCGCCGGCCACGACATTGCCCGTCACGGTCGCGCCAGCCTGCAGCTCGACCCGGTTATTGGGACCCGTCAGATGGATCGCATCGGCGCGCCTCGCTCCGTCGCCAGAGAGACCGCCCGCCACCGTCGCGCCGCTGCCGAGGATCAGGTCGAGACTGGAACCGACAATGCCGATGCCGCCGGCGCCGCTGCTCCCCGTACCGCCGGCTCCGCCATTGCCGCCAACGACCGACGCATTGATCTCGGCATGGCCGCCGGTCAGGAACTGCAGCCCCACCCCGCCTGCGCCGCCGTGCCCACCAATAGGACCGTTCAACCCGGTAGCCGTACCACCGACTCCACCCATGCCACCGGTCGCTGCGGCATTGAGGACGAAGCTTCCGCTGCTCAGGAACACCAGGCCGATGCCGCCGGAGCCACCATTGCCGCCATGGCCGTAAAAGTAGGTCCAATCATTGTGGCCCGATCCTCCTGCGCCGCCAGTACCGCCCGTCGTCGCGGCATTGATCGCGCCGGTCGCGGCGCCAAGCACTGCACCGAAGCCGCCGCCATCGTTCCCACCGTTGGGGGAATAGCCAGCACCACCAGCGCCGCCGTCGCCACCGGAAACCGCATTGCCGGGCAAGCTCGCCCCCGCATCGAGAAAACCGTGCGCACCGCCACCGCCGCCGCCGCCATTGGCCCCGTTGCGTCCCGCTTGTCCCGATGCTCCTGCGCCCACGCCGCCGGCTCCGCCGGACCCTGGCACACCGTCGCCCGCTCCACCGTTGCCGCCGCTCCAGCCTGCCCCGCCGCCACCTGCGCCGGCGCCGGAATCGCCTCCGTTCCCGCCTGGTCCGCTATAGCTGTCCCCGCCGCCTGGGCTTCTGTTCATACCTCCGCCCTGGCCCCCGTCGGCCCGGGCCATTGGGATCGACAGGGCGGCCGAAAACGCCACGGCAATTGCGAACTGCGGTCCGACAAGGGCCGTGGTCCGGGACAAGGCACGCTGCAAATGGTCGATCACTCTGTCCGCCAATCATGAGGTTCTCGTGCGATCCCGGAAGCCTGCGGCTTGCCGCCAATGCCGTCGCCGAAAGCCGGGACTGTATGGATGGCGAGGCCTCGGAGAAATACGGCGGATGCCGTATTTCGGCGCCGCGCGAGGGCGATCGTTTGCCGACCATGCGCGAGGCTTGCGCTGACGAAGCCGGTCGAGGCGGCGCATCGGCCGCCTTCCAGGTCGCGGCAGCAGCGCCGAAGAGATGAAATACGGCATCTGCCGTATTGAACGCCGCCTGCGGAGTCGTGACAGTGCGGGGCCCGATCCTTCGCCAGGAGGGTTTCTGGTCCCGCCCGAGGTCGCCCTTGTCCGTTCAAGCCGTTCTGTTGCCGCCTTGCTGCTGACGAGGCCCCGGCTACGCAGCCGTCACAGCCCGCGCGGCGACGGCCGGGCTATGCCCGCTAGGGCAGGCGGGCAGGGAGCTTGGGGACCGCGGCAGCGTTGGCGGCGGTCCGGTGCCGCGTCAACCGACAGGCAGGCCGACGCGCACCGCATAGGCTGCAAGTTCCGTAGCGCTGTGCAGATCGAGCTTGCGCATGAGGTTCTCCCGGTGCTTGCGGGCAGTGTGGGGGCTGATGCCAAGACGTGCGGCGACGGCGCGGGTCGTGGCGCCACCGGCGATCAGGACCAGCAATTCACTTTCCCTCCGCGTCAGCGCAACAGATGTGGTCGCATCGAACGGGATGCCGCCCGGCGTGCCCACCCCTTGTTGGAGCTTGGCGTCACGCAGCGGGAGGCTGACATAGGGATGGCCCCGTTGCAGGGCGGCGAGGGCGTCGAACAGCTCGTCGAGATCGCTGCCCTTCACGACATAACCGTCGGCCCCCGCCGCCAGCGCCGCCTGGGCCATCTGCGGATCGGTGTTCGCCGTCAGGATCAGGATCTTCAGGCGCGGATAGGCCTGGCGCAGCTCGCCGATGGAGCGCAGGCCCGTCAGCCCGGGCATGCCCAGGTCGAGCACGAGAAGCTCGGCCGGCCTGTCCTTCAGCAATGCGGCAAGACTTGCGCCGTCCGCGGCCTCGCCCACGACGGTACGGTCCTGCTGCGTCGCGATCAGAAGCTTCAGCCCTTCGCGGATCAGGGCATGGTCGTCGGCCAGAATGATGCGGCAGGCGGTTTCTTCGGCTGGAGCGGCCGGCGTCCTGGACGTGTGGCGAGGAATCATGATGCGTGACTATTCCTTGGGCGCGCGTCACTGGCTACGGGCCCTGCGGCATCACCCCTGCGCGGTGAGCGCTTGCCGGCGCAGGAAGGAGCAATCATGCGGGCCCCGGCGCTGACGCCTGACACCAGCACCCATCTGCGTGCGGCTCTGGTCGAACTCCTCTATCGCCAGTCCGGCTCGATCCTGCTCGCCAATCTCGTGATCCCCTGGCCCGTCGCCTATGTGATGCGCGAGGTGGTGCCGGTCGGCCTGCTGATCGGCTGGATCGGCGCGACCTATCTCCTCACCGGAGCCCGCCTGCTGCTGTCGCGGCGCTATTTCGCCCGGGCTGACGGCGAGGCCGAGGCGACGAACTGGGCCCGACGTTTCACGGTCCTGTCGATCCTGTCGAGCCTGCTCTGGGGAGCGCTCGGCTGGTTCGGCTTCGAACCGACCCAGCCGCATCTGATCGCCTTCGTCTGCATCGTGCTGACCGGCTTGTCGGGCGGAGCGGTGCCGTCCCTCTCGGCCTATCCGCCGGCCTATATCGGCCTGCTGATCGCCATGCACCTGCCTTTCGCCCTGCGCTGTCTCATGCAGGAAGGGTCGATCTATTCGGTCTATGCCCTGTTCCAGCTCTTCCTGATCGGGGCCTATCTCTTTTGCTGCCGGGTCACCTACCGCACCCTGAAGGAGACCGTCGCCCTGCGCTTCGAGAATCTGGCGCTGGTGCGCGGGCTCGAGCGCGAGCGGGACCGCGCCACGGCTGCCGACAAGGCCAAGACGCGTTTCCTCGCGGCGGCGAGCCACGACCTGCGGCAGCCGGTCCACGCGCTCGCCTTGTTTGCGGCGACGCTCGGAACGCTCGCCCGGCGCGGCGCTGTCGGAAGCCATGAAGCCAGTGGGATCGCCGACAAGCTGGACGCGGCCATTGGCTCGCTCGGCGGGCTGCTGAACGGCCTCATCGACGTTTCGCAACTCGATGCCGGCCTCGTTCCGGTGCGACGGCAGCCGGTTCATCTCGGCAGGATGCTGGCGGACCTGCAGGAGGTCTTCGCACCCCAGGCGCGCCAGCGCGGCATCGATCTGCGCGCGGTGCCGGGCGATGCCTGGGGCGATAGCGATCCGGAACTGCTCAGGCGCATCCTCGACAATCTCCTGTCGAACGCGCTCCGCCACGCCCCCGACAGCCGCGTGCTGATCGGCAGTCGCCGTCGCGGGGAGGCGATCGAGATTCTCGTGGTCGATACCGGGCCGGGCATTCCCCAGGAGCAGCATCAGGCCGTGTTCGAGGAGTTCACCCAGCTCGGCAATCCGGAACGCGACCGCGAGCAGGGACTTGGCCTCGGTCTCGCCATCGTTCGGCGCCTGGGGGCATTGCTCGAGCATCCCATCGGGTTGCGCTCCACAGCCGGCAAGGGCTCGACATTCTCCGTGCGGATTCCGCGGATCGATCCGCCGGCCTCGGGGCTGGCGCCGGCGCGGGCGCAGGCCTTCCCGCCCGGTCTTCGCATCATGGTCCTGGACGATGATCCTCAGGTGCTTGACGCCAATGTCAGCCTGTTGACGGCCTGGGGCCACGAGGCCATCGCCGGGACGGACGTCGAGGAGCTTTGCCGGCGCCATGCCAAGGTGGGCGCAGGCAGGGTGGACCTGATCATCGCGGATTATCGGCTCAAGGCCGGGCTGACCGGCAGCGAGGCCGTCGAACGCCTGGCGGAAAAACTGGGATATCGTGCCCGGGCGCTGATCGTCACCGGCGACACCATGCCGGAGCGGCTGCGGGAGCTGAACGCGACCGGATACCGCGTGCTGCACAAGCCCGTCGCGCCGGACGCCCTGCAGGCGGCGATCCGGCAATCCGGCTCCGGCCACGCGGCCGACTGAAGGCTCTCACCCTGGCCGCAATCGCAACCGGCAGGGCCGAGCCTTTCAATGCGCGGCCGCTGCGCCGCCGCCTGGGCCCTTCCTGGCGAACAGGACCACGATCGCGGCGAGGACCAGCATGATGCCGATGATGGCGAGGCTGTCGCCGAGCACCAGGGCCTGGCGCTTCGCGGTCTTGCCGCGCGCGATGACCGCCTGGCCGATGATGTTGGAGTGGAACTGCTCGCGCCTGATGATGATCGTGCCAAGCACGGCGGCACCGACCGCGCCGCCGAGATTGTCCAGCGCGGCCTCGAATCGGCCATGCCCAACAGTTCACTGAACTTGTGCATCGCAATAAAAACGGTTGCATTGCAATATGTTGTCCGGGGTCGTCGTTGCTTGACATGTTTAGTGATTGAKAGTTCACTAAACAAATCGCTGAACTTGGACGGCTCGTTCCGGGGCGGCGTGAGGAAACATCCCGCGTCGGCTGTGCCCTATCTTGCGGCTGTGCCCTTCGCGGTCGCGCAGGTTCGCCCGTCACCCCAATGACGGCTGGTGACGGCACGCCAAGGGAGGGAAGCACATGACACAATTCAGGACATGGATGCTGGCCGCGACCATTGCCGGGAGCGCGGCACTTGCTGCCCCCGGGGCCCAGGCACAGGGCAAGTCGCTGACGCTCTGCTGGGCGGCCTGGGATCCGGCCAATGCGCTGGTCGAACTCTCCAAGGACTTCACCGCCAAGACCAATATCGCGATGAAGTTCGAGTTCGTGCCCTGGCCGAATTTCRCCGACCGCATGCTCAACGAGCTCAATTCAAAGGGCAAGCTCTGTGACCTGATCATCGGTGACTCGCAGTGGATCGGCGGCTCCGCCGAGAACAAGCACTATGTGAAGCTGAACGATTTCTTCGCCAAGGAAGGCATCAAGATCGACGACTTCATGCCGGCGACAGTCACCGGCTATGCCGAATGGCCGAAGAACACGCCAAACTACTGGGCGTTGCCGGCCATGGGCGATGCGCTCGGCTGGACCTACCGCAAGGACTGGTTCTCCAGGCCCGAGCTGCAGGCCGAATTCAAGGCGAAGTACAACCGCGAGCTCGCGGCGCCGAAGTCCCAGACCGAGCTGAAGCAGATCGCCGAGTTCTTCCAGGGCCGCGACATCGACGGCAAGAAGGTCTATGGCGCGGCCATCTTCACCGAGCGTGGCTCGGAAGGCATCACGATGGGCGTCGCCAACGCGCTCTATCCGTTCGGCTTCAAATATGAGGACCCGAAGAAGCCCTACGCCATGGCCGGCTTCGTCAACTCCGAGGACGCCGTGAAGGGCCTGGAGTTCTACAAGTCCCTGTACAAGTGCTGCACCCCGCCGGGCTACTCCAACGCCTATATGCAGGAGGGTCTGGACGCTTTCAAATCCGGGCAGGCGGCCTTGCAGATGAACTGGTTCGCCTTCTTCCCCGGCCTGTACAAGGATCCGAATGTCGGCGGCGACAAGATCGGCTTCTTCGTCAATCCGCCGGAGAAGGAGAAGGGCTCGCAGCTCGGCGGGCAGGGCCTCTCGGTCGTCGCCTACTCGCCGAACCAGGCCGAGGCGCTGTCCTATGTCAAATGGTTCGCCTCGCTCGATGTGCAGAAGAAGTGGTGGGAGCTCGGCGGCTATACCTGCCACAAGGGCGTGCTGAACGATCCCGGCTTCGCCAAATCTGCGCCCTTCGCGGCCGATTTCCTCGTCGCCATGGGCCAGGTCGTCGATTTCTGGGCCGAGCCCTCCTACGCGCAGCTGATGCAGGCGG
The DNA here is from genome assembly GCF_056406775.1 of Allobosea sp. P1_A7. Lineage (NCBI taxonomy): Bacteria > Pseudomonadati > Pseudomonadota > Alphaproteobacteria > Hyphomicrobiales > Alloboseaceae > Allobosea > Allobosea sp. P1_A7. The sequence goes on along the minus strand of NZ_JBFTZN010000010.1, from coordinate 12,424 downwards.
AGCAGGCGCGCATCCACGACTATGTCGTGGCGGAGAAGGGCACAGCCAAACAGGCGCTCGACCTGCTGATCCAGGATTGGACCAAGGTCTTCAAGGAAGACGGCAAGTTCTGACGCAAGCGGGGCTTTCCCCCCAGCCGAACCGGGGCTGCGCCTCTCACAGGCGGCGCAGCCAGTTCCCGACCTTGCCTTTGAACGGTGCTGAGTCATGAATGCGAGCGACGTCACCGGCATCAGGAGCGCGGCAGCGATGCGCGCAGCCTATCCCCCGATCGCCCACCGGGTCCGGGGCCTCAGCGACAGGGCGATCGCCTGGATCTTCATCGCGCCGACGATGATCCTCCTGCTCGTGATCAACCTGTTTCCGCTGATCTGGACGATCCAGCTCTCCTTCACCAATTACCGCGCCAATCGCCCCAATGCGCCGCTGCGCAATGTCGGGATCGAGCACTACCAGACGATCCTGTCGGATCCCGAAATCTGGCAGCGCATGCAGGCGACGGCGCATTTCGTGTTCTGGACGATCCTGCTGCAGATGGTCATCGGCTTCGCGCTGGCCTATCTGATCGACCGCAAGTTCCGCGGCCATGGCTTCTGGACCACGCTGATCCTGATCCCGATGATGCTCTCGCCGGCGGTGGTCGGCAATTTCTGGACCTTCCTGTACCAGCCGCAGATCGGCCTGTTCAATTACGTGGTCTCGTTCTTCTCCGGCATTCCGCCGTCCTCCTTCCAGATGCTCGGCGATGTGACCCTGAGTCCCTGGGCGATCATCATCGTCGATACCTGGATGTGGACGCCCTACGTGATGCTGATCTGCCTCGCAGGCCTGCGCTCTATCCCGGACTACATCTACGAGGCAGCGGAGGTCGACCGGGCCAGCAACTGGCGGCAATTCATCTCGATCACGCTGCCGATGTGCCTGCCCTTCATCATGCTGGCCGTACTCTTCCGCGGTATCGAGAACTTCAAGATGTTCGACATGGTCAATCTTCTGACCTCCGGCGGACCGGGCTCGACCACTGAACTCGCCTCGATCACGCTGAAGCGCGCCGCCTTCGAGGCCTGGCGCACCGGCTATTCCTCCGCCTTCGCAATTATCCTGTTCGTCGCCGTGTTCGGGCTGGCGAACATCTATGTGAAGGCGCTGAACAAGGTGAAGGCACGATGAGCGGCGCTCTCTCCACGGCCCATTCCGTCGTCGCGCCGAGCGGTCGCGTCAAGCTGCTGGCCGGCACCATCGTCGCCCTCTACGCGCTGGTGGCGATCGTGCCGCTGCTCTGGATCGGTCTGACCAGCATCAAGACGCCGCCCGATTCGATCTCCTACCCACCCAAGGTCGTGCCCTTCCTGCATTTCGAGCCTTCGATCGAAGGCTATTGCAACCTGTTCAACACGCGCTCGCGCCAGACGGCGGACTACCTTGCCTCGCTCCCGCCTGCGAATTCCGCCTGCGAGGAGATCACCCGTTCGCGCAGCATGGTGGTCGTCGGCCCGTCGAACTACGTGCCGCGCTTCGTCAATTCGCTGATCATCGCCTTCGGCTCGACGCTGCTCTCGGTCGGCCTGGGTACCTGCGCGGCCTATGCCTTCTCGCGTTTCAAGGTGCCGCTGAAGGACGACCTGCTGTTCTTCATCCTGTCGACACGGATGATGCCGCCGATCGCCGTCGCGATCCCGATCTTCCTGATGTATCGCGAACTCGGCCTTTCCGACACGCGGCTGGGAATGATCCTGCTCTACACCTCGGTCAATGTCTCGCTGGCCGTCTGGCTGCTCAAGGGCTTCATCGACGAGATCCCGCGCGAATACGAGGAAGCGGCGATGATCGACGGCTATACGCGGCTGCAGGCCTTCCGCAAGGTCGTGCTGCCTCAGGCCACGACCGGCATCGTCGCGACCGCGATCTTCTGCCTGATCTTCGCCTGGAACGAATATGCCTTCGCCGTTCTGCTTACCTCGGGCACGGCGCAGACCGCGCCGCCCTTTATCCCGATCATCATCGGGGAGGGCGGGCAGGATTGGCCGGCCGTGGCGGCCGGAACGACGCTGTTCCTGATACCGATCCTGGTTTTCACCGTGCTGCTGCGCAAGCACCTCCTGCGCGGCATCACCTTCGGGGCGGTGCGCAAATGAACCTGCAAATGAACCGGCATCTGAGCCATCCCCGGGAGCGCGAAGGCGCGGCCGCGTCGCGCTGGCCGAAGGCGCTGCGACGCGGACCGATGGAAACACTGGCAACGGTGCTGATCTCGGCCGGCGTGCTGATGCTGCTGCAGCCCTTCTCGCTTGCGCTCTACGGCTATTCCTTCGTCACGACCCTGATCGGCGTCGTCATGTTCACCTTCGTCACCAAGTTCCCGGAGTGAGCCATGGCCGAGATCCGGGTCGACAATCTGGTGAAACGGTTCGGCGCCTTCATGGCGGTGCGCGATACCAGCTTCACGGTCGAGGATGGCGATTTCTTCTGCCTGCTGGGTCCGTCGGGCTGTGGCAAGACCACGACATTGCGGATGGTTGCGGGGTTGGAACTGCCATCCTCCGGCAGCATCCAGCTCGACGGCGAGGACGTCACCTTCAAGCGGGCGCGCGAACGCGACATCGCCATGGTGTTCCAGCTCTTTGCGCTCTACCCGCATATGAACGTGCGCAAGAACATCAGTTTTCCGCTGGTCTCGATGGGCGTGCCCAGGGACGAGACGAGACGGCGCGTCGAGGAAGCGGCGCGCGTGCTGCGCATCGAGCATCTGCTCGACAAATCGATATCCGGCCTTTCCGGCGGCGACCGGCAGCGGGTCGCGCTCGGCCGCGCCATCGTGCGCGAGCCGAAGGCCTTCATGATGGACGAGCCATTGGGCGCGCTCGACGCCGAGTTCCGCCATCTGATGTGCGGCGAGCTGCGCGCCCTACACGACCGGCTGAAGGCGACGACGGTTTACGTCACCCACGACCAGCTCGAGGCCATGTCGATGGCCGACAAGATCGCGGTGATGAATGATGGCGTGATCGAGCAGCTCGGCTCGCCGCAGGAGATCTATGACCGGCCGAACTCGATGTTCGTCGGGGATTTCATCGGCTCGCCAGCGATGAACTTCGTTCGTTTCGACGGCGCAGCGATTGCGGGCTCGACCTCGGTCAGCATCGATGCCGCCTCCGTGACCTTGCCGGAACTGCGCGAGAGCCACGCGCCCGGGCCGCTGGCGCTGGGGGTGCGGCCGGAGCAGATCGTCATCGGCGATCCCGGCCGGCAAGGCAGCGCCCTTCCGGGCGAGATCTTCGGCACCGAATATCTCGGCACGACCCAGATCGTGACGGTCGCGACCCCGCGCGGCAAGCTCAAGGCGCGCTTGCCCGCCCATATGCCGGTTGTCGCCGGCGAGCGCGTCAGCCTCTCGTTCAGGCCGGAGCGGCTGTCGCTGTTCGATGCGGCGACGGGGAAGGCGATCCGCTCCGCCTTGCATGAGGCCGGCACGACGAGGCGCACCCATGGCTGAAGTCACGCTGACGCAGGTCTCGAAGCGGTTCGGCGCGGTGCAGGCCGCGAGCGACCTGTCGCTTACCATCGCCGATGGCGAGTTCGTGGTGCTGCTGGGGCCGACAGGCGCTGGCAAGACGACAGTCTTGCGCCTCGTCGCCGGGCTGGAAACCCCGGATGACGGCCGGATCTTCATCGGCGGCGTCGACGTCACCGCGCTGCCGGCGGCGGCGCGCGACGTCACTTTCGTGTTCCAGCAATATTCGCTCTATCCGCATCTGAGCGTCTTCGACAATCTCGCCTTCCCCTTGCGTTCGCCGACACGGCGCACGCCGGAGGACGAGATCCGGCGCGCGGTCGGCCATGTCGCAAAGCTGCTCAGGATCGAGGACAAGCTGCAGAACCGCGCGACACAACTCTCCGGCGGCCAGATGCAGCGCGTCGCGATCGGCCGCGCCCTGGTGCGCAGCCCGTCCATCTACCTGATGGACGAGCCGCTCTCCTCGCTCGATGCCAAGCTGCGCGCGGAATTGCGCATCGAGCTGAAGCATATCCAGCAGGACCTGGGCGCGACCATCCTCTACGTCACGCATGACCAGACCGAAGCGATGACGCTGGCTTCGCGGATCGGCGTGATCAACCAGGGCCGCCTCGTGCAGATCGGCACGCCGCGCAGCATCTATGAGGACCCGGCCGACATCTATGTCGCCACCCGGCTCGGCAGCCCCGGCATCAACCTGCTGCCGCGCGCACTCTTTCCCAATCTGGAGGCGCCGGCGAGCACGACCACGATCGGCGTGCGCACCGAGCATCTCGCCATCGCCAAGGCGGGCAACGGCGCGGTGACGGGCAAGGTCAACTGGATCGAGCGGCTCGGCGACCAGAACCACCTGCATATCGCGGTGAACCAGCAGCAGATCGTCAGCCTGGTCGATCCCGATGAAGGACTGGATGTCAGCGACGAGGTCAGCGTGAGCCTGCTCAGGCCGCTGTTCTTCGATGCCGACGGCCAGAGGGTGAGGTGAACCATGGATGGCGCGCTGAAGAAGAGGCTGATCGAGGCCATGACCGGGGCGATCGTCGGCCATGCCGATGAATTGACGGCGCTCGATCAGGCTATTGGCGACGGTGACCACGGCCTGAACATGAAGCGCGGTTTCGAGGCCGTGCTGGCGGACATGGATCCGATCGCGGCAAAGCCCTTGCCCGACGCCCTGAAGGCTATCGGCACGACATTGGTGATGAAGGTCGGCGGCGCCTCGGGGCCTCTCTACGGCACATTGTTCATGGCGCTGGGCAAGGAGCTGCCGTCAGAGCCGACGGTTGCGGATCTGGCGCGAGCGCTGGCCGCGGCGATCGAGGCCGTGAAGGCACGCGGCAAGTCCGATTTCGGCCAGAAGACCATGCTCGACGTGCTGGCGCCGCTCCAGGTCGCCCTCGCTCAGGGCGGCGCCGATCTCACGAAGCGCCTTCCCGAGGTCGTGAAGGACGCGGCCGAGGCGACGGTTCCGCTCAGGGCCATTCGCGGACGCGCCTCGTTTCTGGGCGAGCGTTCGGTCGGCCATATGGACCCCGGGGCACGCTCATCGGCGCTGCTCGCCACCGCAATCTGCAATACCATCGGAGCCTGAAACCATGCCAGCCAGCAAGAATGTCGGCATCGTCATCGTGTCGCACTCGGCCAAGGTCGCCGAAGGCGCCRCCGACATGGTCCGCCAGATGGTCGGCGACAATGTCCCGCTCGCCGCGGCCGGGGGCAATGCCGAAGGCGGCCTCGGCACCGATGTCGCCGCCATCATGGCAGCGATCGACAAGGCATGGTCGGAGGCGGGCGTCGCCATCCTGGTCGATCTTGGCGGGGCCGAGACCAATAGCGAGATGGCGGTGGAAATGATGCCGGAGGAGCGGCGCGAGCGCATCGTCATCTGTAATGCACCCATTGTGGAAGGCGCCGTGATGGCCGCGACCGAAGCGTCCGGCGGCTCGACGCTGGCAGTCGTGCAGGCGACCGCCGAGGAATTGATGTCGGCATGAACGAGATGTCGGCCAATGCCAGCCAGAGGCAAGGTAGCGAGAGGAATGAAGGGATGCAGGAGGTGACGGCCAGCGCCCTGCTCACCAACAAGATCGGGCTTCATGCCCGGCCCTCGGTGAAGCTTACCCAGACCGCCAAGCGCTTCGGCTCCCGTATCGAGGTGGCCACCAGCGCGGCCGGCCCGTGGACCGATGCCAAGAGCCCGGTGAAGATCATGCGCGTCAAGGCGGCCAAGGGTGAAGTGCTGCATTTCAAGGCCAGCGGCGACGATGCGTCCGCGGCGCTGGCCGCGCTCGTCGATATCGTCGCACGCAAGTTCGACGAGGAGTGAGGCGTGATGGAACGCCGCCTTTCCGGCCTCGCCGCATCGACCGGGATCGCCTTCGGCCCGGCGGTGGTCTTTCGCGCCGTCGGCGAGATGCAGCGCAAGACGGGGCCGGTCGCAAGCGAGCGACAGGCCCTGGCGGATGCGGTTGCCGCCTCCCTCCAGGCGGTCACGGGTTTGGCTGCCAGCCTTCACGGCGAGGCCGCCGATATCGTGGGCTTCCAGGTGGCGCTGCTTGAGGACGATGCCCTGACCGAGGGGGCCTTTGCCGCAATCGAGAGTGGTGTGCCGGCCGACGCGGCCTGGCGCCAGGCGCTGGCGGACGAGATCGCAGGCTATGAGGCGGCCGACGACGCCTATTTCCGCGCCCGCGCCGCAGATCTGGCAGATATCCGGGACCGGGTTCTGCGCCAGCTTTTCGGCTTGCCCGAGCTGACGGATGCGCCGCCCGGCGCCGTCATCCTGGCTCAGGACCTGCCGCCCTCCGCCTTCCTCGGCATCGATTGGTCGCAAGGTGGCGGCATCGTGCTCGGGGCCGGCAGCCCGACCAGCCATGTCGCCATGCTGGCGCGCGGGCGTGGCGTGCCGATGGTGGTCGGCATCGGCTCCGACTGGGAGGCGGTCTCCGGCACGGTCGTCGTCGACGGCATGGCGGGCCTCGTCCTGACCGGACCGTCGCGTGCGAGCATCGACGCGGCGCGGCAGCGGGCAGACGAACTCGGCCAAGTGCGGACCCAGGCGGAAACCCGCAAGCGCGAGCCTGCGCTGACCCGCGACGGGACCCCGATTACCGTGATGGTCAATGTCGCGGGGATGGCCGATGTCGCCGGCTTCCCGGCCGACGCCTGCGACGGCATCGGCCTGACCCGCACGGAGTTTCTGGTCGAGCAGGCGTTGCAGGATGAGGCGCGCCAGTTCGAGGCCTATGCCGGGTTGCTGCACTGGGCGGCCGGCCGGCCGGTGACGATCCGCACGCTCGATGCCGGCGGCGACAAGCCCATCGCCGGCTACACGCTCGATGGCGAGACCAATCCCTTTCTCGGCCTGCGCGGCATCAGGCTGTCGCTGCGCCATCCCGGAATTTTTCGCGTCCAGTTGCGCGCATTGGCCCGGGCGGCGAGCCTCGGCCCGCTCAAGATCATGCTGCCCATGGTGACGGCAGCGCGGGAACTGGAGGAGGCGAGGGGGCTGCTGGACGGCGTTCTCTCGGAACTTGCGGCCGACGGCGTGCCGCATGGCGCGCCCGCACTCGGCATCATGGTCGAGATTCCCGCGGCCGCCGTGGCGGTCGCGAGCTTCGACGCCGCGTTTTTCTCGATCGGCTCGAACGATCTGACGCAATACGCGACTGCTGCCGCGCGCGATGGGGCGGAGGTCGCGGCCTATGCCGATGTTCTGCATCCCGGCGTGCTCGCGATGATCGCGCATGTCGCGCGCCATGGTGTGGAGCAGGGTCGGGAGGTCAGCCTCTGCGGCGACGCGGGAGGCGATCCGCGCGCCATCGCCGCCTTGCTGCGGGCCGGCGTCCGGGCTGTATCGGTCTCTCCCGGGCAGCTGGCGCTGGCAAAGGAAGCGATCCGCGCGGTCGATCTCTCGCAGCCAGGGGCGGACGCATGACAGGCTTGGAAACCCTTGCCAGCGTGCCTTCGCCCTTGGCCGAGTACAAGGCGATCCTGCGCGCGGTCATCGAGAACCGTCCTTCCGGCACACGGCAGCGACTGGCGGAAGCCCTCGGCAAGAACCGCAGCTTCATCTCGCAGATCGTCAACCCGGCCTATGTCACGCCCGTGCCGGTCCAGCATCTGGAGACGATCTTCCATGTCTGCCATTTCGCGCCCCCGGAACGCGAGGCCTTCCTGAATGCTTACCGGGCCGCCCATCCCGGGCGTCTCGAGGTGGTCGACACCGCCCGGCCGATGCGCCGGCTCGTGGTCGAATTGCCGGATTTCGGCAGCGCCGACCTGAATGCCCGGGCCGACCATATCGTGCTGGGGGTCGCGCGCGGCCTGGTCTCGCTGATTCCGGTCGGGGCCGATGACGACGAAGCCGAGATGCGGGGGGAGAGCCCATGAAGAAGCTGATCAACGCGGTCGACAGCATCCTGTCGGAGAGCCTCCAGGGACTTGCCGCCATCCACGGCGATATCCTCATGCTTGGCGAAGAGGAGAAGTTCGTTCGGCGCAAGGCACTGATGCCGGGCAAGGTCGCGCTGATCTCGGGCGGGGGCTCGGGCCATGAACCCCTGCATGCCGGCTTCGTCGGCACCGGCATGCTCGATGCCGCCTGCCCGGGCCAGGTCTTCACCTCTCCGACGCCAGACCAGATGCTTGCGGCCGTCAACGCCGTCGCCACCTCGGCGGGCTCGCTCTTCATCGTCAAGAACTATGAAGGCGACGTGATGAATTTCGAGATGGCCGCCGAGATGGCCGAGACCCCGGTTGCGACGGTCATCACCGATGACGACGTTGCGGTCCCGGCCTCGACCTATTCCACCGGCCGGCGTGGCGTCGCCGGCACGCTGATCGTCGAGAAGATGGTCGGCGCGGCCGCCGAGCAGGGCCGTGATCTGAACGCGCTGAAGTCGCTCGGCGACGAGGTCAACCGGCGCACCCGCTCGATGGGCGTGGCGCTGACCTCCTGCACCGTGCCCGCAGCCGGCAAGCCGACCTTCACACTCGCCGAGGACGAGATGGAGATGGGCGTCGGCATCCACGGCGAACCGGGCCGGCGGCGCGTGAAGCTGGCAACCGCGGATGCCATTGCCGACGAGATGATGGRCGCGATCCTCGACGATCTCTCCCTGAAGAGCGGCACGCCCTGCCTGCTGCTCGTCAACGGCTTCGGCGGGACTCCTGCCATGGAGCTCTATCTGATGGCCAATGCTGCAAGGCGCGTCATGGCGGGGCGGGGTCTCTCGATCGCGCGCGGGTTGGTAGGCTCTTACGTCACCTCATTGGACATGGCGGGCTGTTCGCTGACGGTGACGGCGTTGGACGACAGCCTGATCCAGCTCTGGGACGCGCCCGTCCATACGGCCGCGCTCCGCTGGGGGTAGGCGCCGCACCGCTCCGCATGCCGGCCATCGCTGGGAGGCCCGATGTCCGGTTGCGGCGCACGGCCCGGCAGTCTGCCCAACCTCGCGCGGATCAGATCTGGATGCCGTCCGGCAATCCGCCCAGTTCCTTGAGCGTGATCGGCCGGCCCTGCTTGACGCTGGCCATCGCGGCCGCGCCGCACAGCATCGACATGGCGCCGGCCAGTGCCCCGGCGCGCTGCCCGAGCGGGTCCTTGAGGCCGGGGCGCAACAGCATGTCGCGCAGGCGGTCGTCGCCACCGAAATGGCCGCCGCTGGCATGCGGCACGCGGATGCGCTCGGCCTTGCCGAAATTCCGCATCAGCATGATCTCGTCGTGGTCGGGCACCTCGAAGGCCTGGCGCTCGTACTGGCGGATCTCGATGCGGCCCTTGGTGCCGTTGAAGGCGAGGTGGTGCCCCTCGATCGGCATGAAGGTGTTGAGCGAGTAGGAGGCGATCACGCCGTTCTCGTAGCGCAGCATCGCCGTCATCGTGTCGGGGATGTCGATATCCTCGCGATAGACGCAGCCATCGCGGAAATAGCCATCGACCTCGGCGGGCTCGTCATAGAGCGCCGTCAGCCAGGGGTCCTTGCGGATGTCGAGATAGAAGTCGCATGCGCCAGCATGCGCGCAAGTCTGGCAGCGCTCGCCGCGGAACGGGCCATTGCGGCCGTAATGGCGCTGCGTGCCGAAGGCGGAAACCTCGAGCGCCGTCGAGTCCAGGTACCAGTTCAGCAGGTCGAAATGATGGGTCGACTTGTGCACGAACAGGCTGCCGGAATTCTTCTCATAGGCGTGCCAGCGCCGGAAGTAGTCGGCGCCGTGCTTGGTATCGAGATACCAGTGGAAATCGACCGAGGTGACGGTGCCGATGGCGTTCTCGAGCAGCAGCTGCTTGATCCGGGCGGCAGTCGGCGCGAAGCGATAGTTGAAGGTCACGTCGATCTGCCGTCCGGTGCGGATCTCGGCCTCGAGGATGCGGCGGCATTTCTCCGGCGTCGTGGTCATCGGCTTTTCCGTGATGACCCGGCAGCCGGCCTCCAGCGCCTTGATGATGATGTCGTCATGGGTGTCGTCGCGGCTGCAGACGATGACGATCTCGGGCTTTGCCACGGCGAGCATCGTGTCGACATCGGTATAGATCGGCGCATTGGTGCCGATCTCCTGGCGGGCATGGCTGGCGCGTCGTTCGTTGATATCGCAGATCGCGACGAACTCGGTGCAATCGCGCCAGCCGGCGAGGAGCTCGCGCCCCCACATGCCGGCGCCGCGGTGGCCGGTGCCGACCAGGGCCACGCGATGGCGTTCGTCACTCAAGGTCATCGCCGCATCCGTCATGTCTGCATTTCCTCGTCAGTCTCTTGTTTTTTGAAACCCTCCGGATCACCGCGCCGGGCTTGATCGCCGGCTGCAATGACCGGCCGTCAGACGAAATAGTCGGGATGGGCGACGCGCAGCCGGGCCAGGTCGGGGATGACCACGTTGAGATGGGTCTGCATGGCCTCCCGCGCGGCCTCGACGTCATGCCGCGCGATGGCGTCGCGGATGACCTCGTGCTCGCCGATGACCTGGTGCATGCGGCCGGGGACCGGCAGGGTCAGCCGGCGCGCCCGGTTGATCTGGACCTTCACCTGGCGCAGCAGCTTCCAGATGCTGGGATAGCCGGCGATCAGCGCGATCGCCTCGTGGAAGGCTTCGTCCGCCGCGTGGAAGGCGTCCATGTCGCCGATCTCGGCCAGCATCCGCTGGTTCGCCAGCTTGGCGTCGAGCTGGGCGATGTCGGCGACGGTCGCGATCTCGGCCGTGCGCTTGATCGCCGTGTCTTCAAGGGCCAGCCGGATGACCTGCGCCTCGGGGATTGCGCTGAGCGGCACATGCGAGACGAAGGTGCCCGATTGCGGGAAGATGTCGACGAGTCCGTCCTCCGAGAGGCGGATCAGCGCCTCGCGCACCGGCGTCTTGCTGACCCCGAATTGCTGGGTCAGCGCCTTCTCCTGCAGGGGGGTCCCGGGGGCCAGGTGCATGTTGACGATGGCCTCGTAGAGCTCGTCGTAGATCACCGTCGCCGTGGTGACGCGTCGCTGCGGCGGACGAAGGCCGGACTTCGCCGACCGCCCCCGCGGGACGGGCCCCTCCGCCGTTTCATGCTCGCCCTGGCGTTCCATCGCTCTCGCCTGTTCGGCCTGTGCAGCACCGCTCAAGGCGGTTTTGACATACTAGTATCTTAGTGTATCAGTTTATCAAGGCTCAAAGGAAGGCGCTTGGTTGGAACGCCACAAAACCAGCTCGCTACCGCTCGAAGCGCATGCCCGTCCGCGCTCATCCGTCTGTTGGGCATGACGGGGCAGGGTTCGCTGCACTTGCGGGCTGGGATCGGGGCCGCGCTCGTGCAAGCATGGGCGGATACAGCTCGCCGCCTGACACCAGCTCCGACGACTGCAGACGCTTTGATGCCTGAAGTATCTTTGACGCCCGAAGTAGGTTTGACGTCCGAAGACTTCCGCGCGCACCGGCGCGCCAAGAACAATAAGTTCAAACAAAAACAAAATCTGGAAACGCACCAATCGAGGGAGAAAGTCGATGAGCGCCTATTCTGTTAGCCGTCGAGGGTTGCTTGGCGCCGGCGCCGGTATCGCTGCTGCTTCGCTGCTGGGCCTCAAGCCCGCAGCTGCGCAGCAAAAGGACATCAGGGTGTTCTGGTGGGGCTCGCAGGAGCGTGCCGACCGTACCAACCGGGCCGTCGATGCCTACAAGAAGGCGAATGCCGGCATCGAAGCCAAGACCGAGTTCGCCGGCTGGAGCGATTACTGGCCGCGCCTCGCCACACGGGTCGCCGGGCGCAATGCGCCGGATCTGCTCCAGATGGACTACCGGTACATGTTCGAATACGCCCGCCGCGGCGCGATCGTGCCGCTGGACCAGTACATGGGCAACGCGCTGAAGATCGAGGATTTCGGCAAGGCCAATCTCGAATCCTGCAGTGTCGACGGCAAGCTCTTCGGCATCAATCTCGGCGTGAACTCGTCCTGCGCCGTGTTCGATCCGGCTGCCTGGGAGGCGGCTGGCGTCGCGCCACTGGCGTTCGGCAACAGCTGGGACGAGTTCGTCAGCAAATGCGCGGCCTTCGCAAAGGGCAACAAGCGCAAGAAATTCTACGCCACCATGGATGCCAGCGGCCATGAGCCGGGCTTCGAGCTCTGGCTCGTGCAGAACGGCAAGGCGCTCTATGGCGAGGATGGAAAGCTCGCCTTCGACGAAAAGGACGCGGGCAACTGGTTCAAGCTCTGGGCCGAACTGCGCAAATCGGGCGGCTGCGTACCGCCGGATGTCCAGGCCCTCGACAAGTCGACGCTCGACACCTCGACCCTGACGCTCGGCTATGCCGCGACCGCGTTCCCGCATTCCAACCAATTCGTCGGCCTCCAGCAGCTCAACAAGGCCAAGCTCGACATCACCGCCTTCCCGGTCACGGCGGGCGGCAAGCCGGGGCAGTATCTGAAGCCGTCGCAGATG